>CALALK010000245.1 GCA_937923125.1 uncultured Carnobacterium sp. | reverse complement strand
TTGGCCTTCAAAGTTATGACTGACCCATTCGTAGGTCGTTTAACATTCTTCCGTGTGTACTCTGGTACTTTACAATCAGGTTCATACGTTAAGAACTCAACGAAAGGTAAACGTGAACGTGTAGGACGTATCCTACAAATGCACGCGAACTCTCGTCAAGAAATTCCAGAAGTATTCTCAGGAGACATCGCTGCTGCAGTTGGTCTTAAAGATACAACTACAGGGGACACATTATGTGACGAAAAAGCTGAAGTTATCTTAGAATCAATGGAATTCCCTGATCCAGTTATCGAGGTTGCTATTGAACCTAAATCAAAAGCTGACCAAGATAAAATGGGTATTGCTTTACAAAAACTTGCAGAAGAAGATCCAACATTCCGTGCTTACACTAACCAAGAAACTGGTGAAACAGTTATCGCTGGTATGGGTGAGTTACACTTGGATATCATCGTTGACCGTATGCGTCGTGAGTTCAAAGTAGAAGCTAACGTAGGTGCTCCTCAAGTATCTTACCGTGAAACATTCCGTGCTTCTACACAAGCTGAAGGTAAATTCGTTCGTCAATCAGGTGGTAAAGGTCAATACGGTCACGTATGGATTGAATTTACTCCTAACGAAGAAGGTGCTGGATTCGAATTCGAAAACGCTATTGTCGGTGGGGTAGTTCCTCGTGAATACATCCCTGCAGTTGAAGCTGGATTGAAAGATGCTATGGAAAACGGGGTATTAGCTGGTTATCCATTAGTTGACATCAAAGCTAAACTTTACGATGGAAGCTACCACGATGTCGATTCATCTGAAACAGCCTTCAAAGTTGCCGCTTCTATGGCATTGAAAGCTGCTGCTAAGAAAGCTCAACCTGCTATCTTAGAACCTATGATGGCTGTTGAAATTACAGTTCCTGAAGAATACTTCGGAGATGTAATGGGACACGTTAACGCTCGTCGTGGACGTGTTGAAGGTTCTGAAGTTCGTGGTAACGCACAAATCGTTAAAGGTATGATTCCTTTATCAGAAATGTTCGGTTACGCAACTACATTACGTTCTGCAACACAAGGTCGTGGTACTTTCAGTATGACATTTGACCACTATGAAGATGTTCCTAAGAGCATTGCAGAAGAAATCATTAAGAAAAACGGCGGTAACGGAGAATAATCTCTAACGCTGTATCCTATCAAATGAACTGAATCGGCTGGTTATGTCAGTCATAACCAGTTGATTTTTAAGAGAGTTCTTTGGTATAATTACAATCGGTAGATACTGTTATAGAATCTAACAAAACTCAATTATTAGGAGGAATCATTTAAATGGCAAAAGAAAAATTTGACCGTTCAAAACCACACGTTAACATTGGTACAATCGGCCACGTTGACCACGGTAAAACAACATTAACTGCTGCTATTACAACTGTATTAGCTAAGAAAGGTTTCGCGCAAGCTCAAGATTACGGTTCAATCGATAAAGCTCCAGAAGAACGCGAACGTGGTATCACAATCAACACAGCTCACGTTGAGTACGAAACTGACACTCGTCACTACGCTCACGTTGACTGCCCAGGACACGCGGACTACGTTAAAAACATGATCACTGGTGCTGCTCAAATGGACGGTGCTATCTTAGTAGTATCTGCAGCTGACGGCCCAATGCCACAAACACGTGAACACATCTTATTATCACGTCAAGTAGGTGTTCCTTACATCGTTGTATTCTTAAACAAAGTTGACATGGTTGACGATGAAGAATTATTAGAATTAGTAGAAATGGAAGTTCGTGACTTATTATCAGAATACGATTTCCCAGGCGATGACACTCCAGTTATTGCAGGTTCTGCTTTACGCGCTTTAGAAGGCGACGCTTCATACGAAGAAAAAATCTTAGAATTAATGGCTGCAGTTGACGAATACATCCCAACTCCAGAACGTGACGTTGACAAACCATTCATGATGCCAGTCGAAGACGTGTTCTCAATCACAGGTCGTGGTACTGTTGCTACAGGTCGTGTTGAACGTGGACAAGTTCGTGTTGGTGACGAAGTTGAAATCGTTGGTATTTCAGAAGAAACTTCTAAAACAACTGTTACAGGTGTTGAAATGTTCCGTAAATTGTTAGACTATGCTGAAGCAGGGGATAACATTGGTACATTATTACGTGGTGTTACACGTGACAACATCGAACGTGGACAAGTTCTTGCTAAACCAGGAACAATCACTCCACATACTAAATTCAAAGCTGAAGTTTACGTATTAACTAAAGAAGAAGGTGGACGTCACACTCCATTCTTCACTAACTACCGTCCTCAATTCTACTTCCGTACAACAGACATCACTGGTGTTTGCTTGTTACCAGAAGGCGTTGAAATGGTAATGCCTGGTGACAACGTAACTATGGAAGTTGAATTAATTCACCCAGTTGCTATCGAAAACGGTACTAAATTCTCTATCCGTGAAGGTGGACGTACAGTAGGTGCTGGTTCAGTAGCTTCTATCGAAAAATAATTTTTCTTAAAATTGATTTTCAAGACTATCCAATTTTGGATAGTCTTTTTTTATAATTTTTTTCTGTTTCAAAATGTCAGACAATTGAAAGCGAATTGCAAAAATTACACATCAAGACCAAAAACGCTGATTTGACGCGTTTTGTAAAGGTTTTAAAACTAAATGGAACACACGGGCGCGTGTGCATAAATAAATGTTGTTAAATCAACGGTTTTCGCTTGCAATCAAAAAAAGAATCTTGTATACTATTAAAAGTGCCGCAGAGGAATGTAAATTCTAAAGCAGCATACCCCCTCTTAAAATAAGAAGGGGAGCTATGAAACGAGAGGTTGCGACACGCCCGGACGCTTTGCCACGAAAGGGTCAAGTCGGAAATTCGCGTGGAGCTAGTCTTATGACAACATTAGACGAAGGAGGAAAGACAATGGCAAAACAAAAAATCCGTATCCGTTTGAAAGCTTACGAACACCGTGCGCTTGATCAATCAGCGGAAAAAATCGTAGAAACAGCAAAAAGAACTGGTGCTAGCGTAGCTGGTCCAATTCCATTGCCAACAGAAAGATCGCTTTACACAGTTATTCGTGCGACTCACAAATATAAAGATTCTCGCGAACAATTTGAAATGCGTACACACAAGCGTTTGATCGACATCGTTAATCCAACGCCAAAAACTGTTGATGCCTTAATGAAGCTTGATTTACCAAGCGGCGTTGACATCGAAATCAAATTATAATAAATAGAAAAATGGAGGTGTAACCATGACCAAAGGAATCTTAGGCAAAAAAGTAGGGATGACTCAATTCTTTACAGAAGCAGGTGAACTTATTCCTGTAACAGTAGTTGAAGTAACTCCAAACGTTGTTCTTCAATTAAAAACAATCGAAAACGACGGTTACGAAGCTGTTCAATTAGGTTTCGACGACTTACGTGAAGTATTATCAAATCGCCCTGCTAAAGGTCATGTAGCAAAAGCAAATGCTACTCCTAAGCGCTTCATTCGTGAATTCAACAATGTCGAGCTTAGCGAGTACGAAGTAGGACAAGAAATTACAGTTGATGTATTCAAAGCAGGAGACATCGTTGACGTAACAGGTACATCTAAAGGGAAAGGTTTCCAAGGTGCTATCAAACGTCATGGACAATCTCGCGGACCAATGGCACACGGTTCTCGTTACCACCGTCGTCCTGGTTCAATGGGTGGAGCATCATTCCCATCACGCGTTTTCAAAGGTAAAGCATTACCTGGACAAATGGGTGGCGACCGTATCACTATTCAAAACTTAGAAGTAGTGAAAGTTGATGCAGAACGCAATGTAATCTTAATCAAAGGTAACGTACCTGGATCTAAGAAATCATTAGTAGAAATTAAAACAGCAATTAAATCTAAATAATAAATAGGGAAGGAGGAACGAGAGAATGACAAAAGTTACATTATTTAAACAAGATGGAACAACAAACGGAGAAATCGAATTAAACTCAGAAATCTTCGGAATTGAACCAAACGAAAATGTAGTATTCGACGCAGTAATCATGCAACGCGCTTCATTACGTCAAGGAACACACGCTGTTAAAAACCGTAGTGCAGTAAGCGGAGGCGGCCGTAAACCATGGCGCCAAAAAGGAACTGGTCGTGCTCGTCAAGGATCAATCCGTTCACCACAATGGCGTGGCGGAGGTATTGTATTCGGACCAACACCTCGTTCATATAGTTACAAATTACCTAAAAAAGTACGTCGCTTAGCGATTAAATCAGTATTATCACAAAAAGTATTGGATAACAAGCTTGTTGTAGTGGAAGCATTACAATTTGACGCACCAAAAACAAAAGAGTTTGCACAAGTATTGTCTAACTTAAACGTTGATACAAAAGTGTTAGTAGTTGTAGAATCTTCAAACGATTTCGCATTATTAGCAGCTCGCAACATTCCAAACGTTACAATCGTTGACGAAACAGATGTTACAGTATTAGACGTTGTAAACAACGACAAATTATTATTCACAAAAGCAGCTCTTTCTAAAGTAGAGGAGGGACTTCAATAATGGATGCACGTGACGTAATCAAACGCCCTATCATTACTGAAGCTTCAATGCTTGCTACTGACGAAAAGAAATACACTTTTGAAGTTGATGTACGTGCTAACAAAATTCAAGTACGTCAAGCCGTAGAAGAAATTTTTGGTGTTAAAGTTGAAAAAGTTAACATCTTAAATGTACGTGCTAAATTCAAACGTGTTGGCCGCTACGGTGGTTACACTAACAAACGTCGTAAAGCAATTGTGAAGCTTACAAAAGATTCAAAAGATATTCAATTATTCGCTGAAGAAGCTTAATCTTCAGAATGAAAAACTACTATAATAATAGGAGGAAATAGACGTGGCGATTAAAAAATATAATCCAACCTCAAACGGCCGTCGTAATATGACAGGTTATGACTTCAGCGAAATCACAAAGTCAACACCAGAAAAAACTTTGTTGGAATCATCAAAAAACAACGCTGGTCGTAACAGCCAAGGTAAAATCACTGTACGTCACCAAGGTGGCGGACACAAACGTGCTTACCGTGTGATCGACTTCAAACGTAACAAAGATAACGTTGAAGGTGTAGTTCACTCAATCGAGTACGATCCAAACCGTACAGCAAACATTGCATTAATTCACTATGTAGATGGTGTTAAAGCATATATCATTGCTCCAAAAGGTTTACAAGTAGGACAACGTATCGAATCAGGAGAAAATGCTGATATTAAAGTAGGTAATGCTTTACCATTAGCAAACATCCCAGTGGGTACTGTAATCCACAACATTGAAACAAAACCAGGTAAAGGCGGACAATTAGTTCGTTCAGCTGGTACAAGTGCACAAGTACTTGGTCAAGAAGGTAAATACACTTTAGTTCGTTTGAACTCAGGTGAAGTTCGTATGATTCTTTCAACTTGCCGTGCAACAATCGGTACTGTTGGTAACGAACAACACGAATTAATTAACTTCGGTAAAGCAGGACGTTCTCGTTGGAAACGTAAACGCCCAACAGTTCGTGGTTCTGTAATGAACCCTAACGATCACCCACACGGTGGTGGTGAAGGTCGCGCTCCTATCGGACGTCCAACACCAGTATCTCCATGGGGTAAACCAGCTCTTGGATACAAAACTCGTAGCAAGAAAGCTCGTTCTAACAAGCTTATTGTTCGTGGTCGTAAAAAATAATTAACTAGATAACAAATCTGATTCTATTAAAATTCTGGAAGGAGGATTTCCGTAATGGGTCGTAGTTTGAAAAAAGGACCTTTCGTCGATGATCATTTGATGAAAAAGGTTGAAGCTGCTCAAGGTAGCGACAAAAAAGTTGTGATCAAAACTTGGTCACGTCGTTCAACAATTTTCCCAAACTTTGTTGGACAAACAATTGCTGTATATGACGGCAGAAAACATGTTCCAGTATATATTCAAGAAGACATGGTAGGTCACAAATTAGGTGAATTCGCACCAACAAGAACTTACCGTGGTCACGTGAATGACGATAAGAAATCTAAACGCAAATAACGAGGGGAGGACTTGAAAAATGTCAGAACAAATCACATCTGCAAAAGCAGTTGCTAAAACAGTTCGTATTGCACCTCGTAAAGCTCGTCTTGTTGTCGATCTAATTAGAGGTAAAAAAATCGGTGACGCAATTTCAATCTTGAAATTTACACCACGTTCTGCATCACCAATCGTAGAAAAAGTTTTAATGTCTGCAATTGCTAACGCTGAACACAATTTCGACTTAGATGTTGAAAACTTATATGTAAGTGAAGCTTACGTGAACGAAGGACCAACTATGAAACGTTTCCGTCCACGTGCTAAAGGTTCAGCTTCACAAATCTTAAAACGCACAAGCCACATCACTGTAGTGGTATCAGAGAAGAAGGAGGGATAATCAGTGGGTCAAAAAATTCATCCATTAGGAATGCGTGTCGGAATCATCCGTGACTGGGATTCAAAATGGTACGCAGAAAAAGATTTCGCAGAATTCTTACATGAAGATTTAAAAATCCGTGATTATATCCGTAAACAATTAAACGAAGCTAGCGTTTCAACAATTGAAATTGAACGTGCTGCTAATCGTGTTAATGTTTCAATCCACACAGCTAAACCAGGTATGGTAATTGGTAAAGGTGGATCTGAAGTAGATAAATTACGTACAAACTTAAACAAATTAACAGGTAAACGAGTTCACATTAACATTGTTGAAATCAAAAAACCTGATTTAGATGCTAAATTAGTTGCTGAAGGAATCGCTCGCGACTTAGAACGTCGTATCGCTTTCCGTCGTGCACAAAAACAAGCAATCCAACGTACAATGCGCGCTGGTGCTAAAGGAATCAAAACAATGGTATCAGGTCGTTTAAACGGTGCCGATATCGCTCGTTCTGAAAGCTATTCAGAAGGAACAGTTCCATTGCATACATTACGTGCGGACATTGACTACGCATGGGAAGAAGCAGATACAACATACGGTAAATTAGGTGTTAAAACTTGGATCTACCGCGATGAAGTATTACCAACAAGAAAGAACAAAAACTCTGAGAAAGGAGGGAAATAAACATGTTAGTACCTAAACGTGTAAAACACCGTCGTGAGTTCCGTGGAAAAATGCGCGGGGAAGCTAAAGGTGGTAAAGAAGTAGTATTCGGTACATACGGTTTACAAGCAACAGAATCTCACTGGATTACAAACCGTCAAATCGAAGCAGCACGTATCGCTATGACACGTTACATGAAACGTGGTGGGAAAGTATGGATTAAAATTTTCCCTCACAAATCATACACAGCTAAAGCTATCGGGGTTCGTATGGGTTCTGGTAAAGGGGCACCTGAAGGATGGGTTGCACCAGTTAAACGCGGTAAAGTGATGTTCGAAATCGCTGGCGTATCAGAAGAAGTAGCACGCGAAGCTTTACGTTTGGCATCACACAAATTGCCAGTTAAAACAAAATTTGTGAAACGCGAAGAAAATGGTGGTGAATCGAATGAAGGTTAATGAACTTAAGAAAGAACTTAAAGGGTTATCCACTGCTGAACTTGTTGAAAAAGAAAATGAATTAAAACAAGAACTATTCAACTTACGATTCCAACTTGCTACTGGGCAATTAGAAGGTACAGCACGCATTCGTGAAGTACGTAAACAAATTGCGCGTATCAAGACTGCATTGCGTCAAGAAGAATTGCAAAAATAATCATCAGCAAAGGAGGCAATGAACATGACTGTAGAACGTAACCAACGTAAAGTATATCAAGGACGCGTTGTTTCAGATAAGATGGACAAAACGTTAGTAGTTGCAATCGAAACTTACAAACGTCACTCAACTTACGGTAAACGTGTTAAATATACGAAAAAATTTGTAGCTCATGATGAAAATAACTCAGCAAAAGTTGGGGACATTGTTAAGATTATGGAAACTCGTCCATTGTCAAAAACAAAACGTTTCCGCTTAGTTGAAATTGTTGAAGAAGCAGTAATTATTTAATTTCAAATTGTGTATACATTTGAAAGGAGGAACCAATAGTGATTCAAACAGAAACTCGACTAAAAGTGGCTGACAACTCAGGCGCTCGTGAAGTGTTAACAATTAGAGTTCTAGGCGGATCTGGCCGCAAAACAGCTAATATCGGTGACGTAATCGTTGCATCCGTTAAACAAGCAACACCAGGTGGAGTTGTTAAAAAAGGGGATGTCGTTAAAGCTGTAATCGTTCGTACTAAATCAGGTGCACGTCGTAAAGACGGTTCATACATTAAGTTCGACGAAAATGCATGTGTAATCATTCGTGATGACAAGAGCCCTCGTGGAACACGTATCTTTGGACCAGTTGCACGTGAATTACGTGACAACAACTACATGAAGATCGTTTCATTAGCTCCAGAAGTATTATAATTCTCATCAAAATCGAAGGAGGTGTAACACATGCACGTAAAAACTGGTGATATCGTAAAAGTAATCTCAGGTAAAGATAAAGGTAAAGAAGGAAAAATCTTAAAAAGTTTTCCTAAAAAAGACCGTGTAATCGTTGAAGGTGTTAACATTGTTAAGAAACATCAAAAACCATCTCAAGCGAACCAAACAGGGGGAATCGTTGAAGTGGAAGCTCCAATTCATGTTTCAAACGTAATGTTCGTAGACCCTACTACAGGTAAAGCAACTCGTACAGGCTTTAAAGTAGAAAACGGTGAAAAGGTACGTGTACCTAAAGGTCGTAACAAAGCATAATTCAGTAATTTGAGGAAGGAGGACCATCCTGCATGAATCGCTTAAATGCAAAATACAAAAACGAAGTAGTACCTTCATTAATTGAAAAATTCAACTATAAATCAGTTATGGAAGTACCTAAAGTAGAAAAAATCGTTATTAATATGGGTGTTGGTGATGCAACATCTAACGCTAAAAACTTAGAAAAAGCAGTTGAAGAGTTAACATTAATCTCTGGTCAAAAACCAGTTGTGACAACTGCGAAGAAATCAATCGCTGGTTTCCGTTTACGTGAAGGTATGCCAATCGGAACTAAAGTTACTCTACGTGGTGAACGTATGTATGACTTCTTAGACAAGTTAGTAACTGTTTCATTACCTCGTGTACGTGACTTCCGTGGGATTTCTAAAAAATCTTTTGATGGACGCGGTAACTACACATTAGGTGTTAAAGAACAATTAATCTTCCCTGAAATTGACTACGATCGCGTAGACAAAGTTCGTGGTATGGATATTGTTATCGTAACAACAGCTAATACAGACGAAGAAGCAAAAGAATTATTAACTCAACTTGGAATGCCTTTCCAAAAATAAAAATAAAACTCACAGGAGGCGAGTAGTTTGGCTAAAAAATCAATGATCGCAAAGAACAAACGTCCAAAAAAATATTCAACTCAAGAATATACTCGTTGTGAACGTTGTGGTCGACCACATTCAGTTTATCGTAAATTCAAACTTTGCCGTATTTGTTTACGTGAGCTTGCCTATAAAGGGCAAATCCCAGGAATGAAGAAAGCAAGTTGGTAATCATTACTACTTGATAAAGGAGGTACTCATTAATGGTTATGACAGATCCAATCGCGGATTTCTTAACTCGTATTCGTAACGCGAACATGGTTCGTCACGAATCACTAGAAGTTCCGTCATCAAACATGAAAGTTGCTATTGCGAACATCTTAAAATCTGAAGGATTCATCAAAGACTTCTCAGTTGAAGAAGATGGTAAACAAGGCATCATGAAAGTGTTCTTGAAATATGGAAAAAATAACGAACGTGTAATCACAGGATTGAAACGTATTTCTAAACCTGGTTTACGTGTTTATGCTAAAACAGGTGAAGTTCCTAAAGTATTAAACGGTTTAGGAATCGCTATTGTATCAACATCTGAAGGTGTTATTACAGACAAAGAAGCAAGAGCTAAAAACGTAGGTGGAGAAATTCTAGCATACGTTTGGTAATCTAGAAAACAAGGAGGTGCAGCCAAGTGAGCCGTATCGGTAATAAACCAGTCGTTATTCCTGCTGGAGTAACAGTAGACTTAAAGGACAACACAGTTACTGTTAAAGGTCCTAAAGGTGAATTAACATATACATTCAACCAAAACATTTCTTTAGAACAACGCGAAGGTGAAGTAGTATTCACTCGTCCAGATGATTCAAAAGAAAACAAAACAATCCACGGAACAACTCGCGCAGTATTCAACAACATGGTAGTTGGTGTTACTGAAGGATTCCAAAAAGAATTGGAATTAATCGGGGTTGGATATCGTGCTCAATTACAAGGTAAAAAACTTGTATTAAACGTTGGATATTCTCATCCAGTGGAGTTCACTCCAGAAGAAGGTATCGAAATCGAAGTTCCTTCAAATACAAAAGTAATCGTTAAAGGTTATGACAAACAAAAAGTTGGCGAATTAGCTGCTAACATTCGTGGCGTACGTCCTCCAGAACCTTATAAAGGTAAAGGAATTCGTTACGTTGATGAATTTGTACGTCGTAAAGAAGGTAAAACAGGTAAATAATTTTAGAGATTATTTACCTTTTGTTGCGATTATCGCAGCATGATTAATTAATAAGAGGTGAAAATTGTGATTACAAAACCAGACAAAAATAAAGTGCGTCAAACTCGTCACGCACGTGTTCGTCGTAAAATCTCTGGTACTGCTGAGTGCCCACGCTTGAACGTTTTTCGTTCTAACAAAAACATCTACGCTCAATTAATTGATGACGTAGCGGGTGTGACGCTAGCAAGTGCCTCTACTTTAGATACTAATGTAGAAAACGGAACAAAAACTGAGGAAGCTTCTGCTGTAGGTAAATTAATTGCAGAACGCGGACTTGAAAAAAATATTAAGAAAGTAGTCTTTGACCGTGGTGGATACTTATACCATGGACGTGTAAAAGCTTTAGCTGAAGCTGCACGTGAAAATGGACTAGTATTCTAGGAAAAGGAGGATCCACAATTCATGGTTAATATTGATGCAAGAAACTTAGAATTAGAAGATCGTGTTGTTGCGATTAACCGCGTTACAAAAGTTGTAAAAGGTGGACGTCGTTTACGTTTTGCTGCTTTAGTAGTTGTCGGTGACCATAATGGACATGTTGGTTTCGGTACTGGTAAAGCTCAAGAAGTACCAGAAGCTATTCGTAAAGCTATTGAAGATGCTAAGAAAAACCTTATTGAAGTTCCAACTAGTGGTTCTACAATTCCTCACGAAGTTATCGGTCGTTTCTGCGGTGGTAACGTATTGTTAAAACCAGCTCAAGCCGGTTCAGGAATTGCAGCAGGTGGACCAGTTCGTGCCGTTGTTGAATTAGCAGGTATTTCAGACGTAACTTCAAAATCTTTAGGTTCAAACACACCAGTTAACATGGTTCGTGCTACAATCGAAGGATTAAAACAATTAAAACGTGTTGAAGATGTTGCTGCATTACGTGGCAAATCAGTTGAAGAACTTTTAGGATAAGGAGGACATTAAAATGGCAGAATTAAAGATTACTTTAAAGAAAAGCTTGATTGGACGTCCTCAAAACCAAATCGATACTTGTAAAGCATTAGGCTTAACAAAAATTCGTTCAACAGTTGTTAAACCAGCTAACGTAGCTATCAAAGGCATGGTTAACACAGTTTCACATTTAGTGGATGTTGAGGAAGTTTAATTTAAAACTTATAAGAGGAGGTGCCCGGAACATGAAACTTCATGAATTACAACCAGCTGAAGGTTCACGTAAAGAACGTAACCGTGTTGGTAGAGGTCAAGGTTCAGGAAATGGTAAAACTGCTGGACGCGGAAACAAAGGTCAAAAAGCTCGTTCAGGCGGTGGCGTTAGATTAGGATTCGAAGGTGGACAAACTCCATTATTCCGTCGTATTCCAAAACGTGGTTTCCAAAATATTAATCGTAAAGAATATGCAGTTGTAAATCTTGGAACATTAAACCGTTTTGAAGATGGTCAAGAAGTAACTGCGGCTGTACTAGTTGAGGCTGGTATCGTTAAAAACGAAAAAGACGGTATCAAAGTGTTAGCTAATGGTAAACTTGAACGCAAGTTAACTGTAAAAGCAAATAAATTCTCGCAAGCAGCAAAAGAAGCTATTGAAGCTGCAGGTGGAACTGTAGAGGTGATCTAATGTTCACTCTACTAAAGAATGCTGTTCAAATGAAAGATATTAGAAAACGTCTGTTATTTACATTGTCGATTCTAATTATCTTTCGTATTGGATCACAAGTTACTGTTCCTGGTGTAAATGCTGGAGCAATTCAGACATTTGCAACTACAGGAATTTTCGGATTGTTAAATACATTTAGTGGTGGGGCTTTATCGAACTTCTCATTGTTCTCAATGGGAGTTTCGCCTTATATCACTGCATCCATTGTTGTCCAATTGTTACAAATGGATATTCTACCAACGTTTGTTGAGTGGTCTAAACAAGGGGAAGTTGGTCGTCGTAAATTAAATTCGGCAACACGTTATTTAACAATTTTCATTGGATTTTTCCAAGCTTATGCAATTTCTTTTGGATTTAATGTTTGGTCAAACTATGGGTTAATTAACAACCCAGGGATCAAAACATTCTTAATGATTGCACTTGTGTTAACAGCTGGTTCCATGTTCCTAACATGGTTGGGAGATATGATTACCGTTAAGGGGATTGGTAACGGGGTTTCCGTTCTAATCTTCGCAGGTATTGTAGCAAGAATGCCACATGATATTTATGAATTCTATGTAAATCAAATTCAAGGTCGTACAGACACTGACTTTTATCGTGCAGTAGGATTCACAGTTGCATTAATCGTAGCGATTGTTTTAGTCGTTATGTTAGTAGTATATATTGAACAAGCGCAACGTCGCTTACCAATCTCATACTCAAAACGTGCAACTGGTTCAAGTGAAACATCTTGGTTACCTTTAAAAATCAACTCTGCAGGGGTAATTCCGGTTATCTTTGCTAGTTCATTTATGACATTGCCATCAACTATTTTAAGTTTATACGCAAAAGATCATAGTGAATCTGGCTGGTACCAACTTGCCACAAACATTTTTGATTTTACTAAACCTGCTGGTGCAACATTATACACAGTGTTAATTGTTGTATTTACATTTTTCTATGCTTTCGTTCAAGTGAACCCAGAGAAAGTAGCAGAAAACTTACAAAAATCAAGCGGATATATTTTAAGTGTCCGTCCTGGTAAAGATACAGAACAATTTGTTTCAGGTACTTTACTACGATTAAGTACAGTTGGTGCTCTTTATCTTGGTGGTATTTCAATTCTTCCAATGGTAGCTTCAGCATTATGGAACTTACCAAGAGGATTGATGCTTGGAGGTACGAACCTTCTAATCGTTGTTGGGGTAGCGTTAGAGTTAAGCCGACAAATTGAAGGACGTACAATCAAACGTAAGTATAAAGGATTTATTGAGGAATAATGGGAGAAATTGACAAGATGCAGCAATGCGTTTTGTCAGTTCTTCAGTTATGATTCTAGGAGGCAACTATGAACATTATCTTAATGGGTTTACCTGGAGCAGGTAAAGGTACTCAAGCAGAAAAAATCGTTGCTACATACGGAATTCCACATATTTCAACAGGAGATATGTTCCGTGCTGCTATGCAACAAGAAACTGAATTAGGTCTTAAAGCTAAATCATTCATGGATAAAGGCGAATTAGTACCTGATGAAGTAACAAACGGCATTGTAAAGGAACGTTTACAACAAGCCGATACAGAAAAAGGATTCTTATTGGACGGTTTCCCACGTACTCAGGCACAAGCGGAAGCACTAGACAAAATCATGGAAGAATTAAATCGCTCAATCGATGCAGTGATTAATATCGAAGTGAACCCAGATATCTTAATGCAACGTCTAACAGGAAGAATTATTTGTCGTAACTGTGGTGCTACTTACCACAAAACAAATAATCCACCTAAAGTAGAAGGTACATGTGATCGTTGTGGTTCTCATGATTTCTATCAACGTGAAGACGATAAACCTGAAACAGTGGAAAATCGAATTCAAATTAACATTGAACAATCAAAACCAATCTTAAACTACTATAATGCAAAAGGCTTATTACGTAATGTTGATGGAGAAAGCGGCATTGACAATCTCTTCAAAACAATTCAATCAATTATGGGCGAACCTCGCTAGGAACTGCCTGTTATCTTGCAATTATGGTAGCTAAAATGGTATACTTAGAAAGTTAGATAACGGTAGAAGTCCGTCAAATAATCCGTAAAAACTTTTTACAAGTAAGGAGGATGAGACATGGCAAAGGAAGACGTAATTGAAATTGAAGGTATTGTTAATGAAACATTACCGAATGCGATGTTCAAGGTCGAACTTGAAAACGGTCATGAGGTTTTAGCGCATGTATCTGGAAAAATCCGGATGCACTACATTAAAATTTTACCGGGCGATAAAGTAACGGTTGAATTATCACCGTACGACTTAACGCGCGGAAGAATCACGTATCGCTTTAAATAATGGACTCCGTTAATGAAATAGAGGAGGGAACTTAAATGAAAGTTAGAGCATCAGTAAAACCAATTTGCGAAAAATGTAAAGTAATTAAACGCAATGGTAAAGTTATGGTGATTTGTCAAAATCCCAAACATAAACAACGTCAAGGATAATATATAAGGAGGTACTCATTAGTATGGCTCGTATTGCAGGTGTGGATATTCCACGTGAAAAACGTGTTGTTATTTCTTTAACCTATATTTACGGTATCGGTATTACTACTTCAAAACAAATTTTAGCAGCTGCTAACGTTAGTGAAGATACTCGTGTTCGCGATTTATCGAACGATGAGTTAGACCGTATCCGTGCTGAAGTGGATAAACTAAAAATTGAAGGTGACTTACGTCGTGAAGTGAACTTAAACATCAAACGCTTGATGGAAATTGGTTCATACCGTGGAGTTCGCCACCGTCGTGGTTTACCAGTTCGTGGTCAAAACACAAAAAATAATGCTCGTACTCGTAAAGGCCCAGCTAAGGCCATTGCAGGTAAGAAAAAATAATTTAGAGAAGAAGGAGGTTAATTCTTCATGGCAAAGAAAGTTGTACGCAAACGCCGCGTGAAAAAGAATATTGAATCTGGTGTAGCACACATCCGTTCAACATTTAATAATACAATTGTTATGATTACAGACGTTCATGGTAATGCTGTTTCATGGTCTTCTGCAGGTGCTTTAGGATTTAAAGGTTCTAAAAAATCAACACCATTTGCTGCTCAAATGGCTGCTGAATCTGCTGCAAAAGGTTCAATGGAGCATGGAATGAAAACTGTAGAAGTTTCTGTTAAAGGTCCTGGTTCAGGTCGTGAAGCTGCTATTCGTTCATTACAAGCTACTGGTTTAGAAGTGACAGCAATTCGTGACGTAACACCAATCCCTCATAATGGATGTCGTCCTCCAAAACGCCGTCGTGTGTAATGGATTGTTATTGTTGAATTTTGTCGGACAATCGCACATTGAACGTACGTTTTGAAAGGGGTAAAAAACATGATCGAAATTGAAAAACCAAAAATTGAAACGATCGAAATCAGCGAAGATGCAAAGTTTGGTAAATTCGTTGTTGAGCCACTTGAACGCGGTTATGGTACTACCTTAGGGAACTCATTACGCCGAATCTTATTATCGTCACTCCCTGGTACTGCAGTAACAGATATCCAAATGGATGGCGTTTTACATGAATTTTCAACAATAGATGGCGTAGTTGAAGACGTAGCTGCAATCATTTTAAATATTAAAAATATTGCATTGAAATCTTTCACTGAAGATGAAAATAAAGTATTAGAAATTGATGTTAAAGGTCCAGCGGTAGTAACTGCAGGCGATATCAAACATGATAGCGACATTCAAGTTCTAAACCCTGATTTATATATCTGTACAGTAGCTGAAGGATATCACTTCCATGTTCGTATGAATGCTAAAAATGGTCGTGGATATGTTCGCTCTGAGTACAATAAAACTGATAATATGCCAATTGGTGTCATTCCAATTGATTCTATTTATACTCCGATTAGTAAAGTGAACTACCAAGTCGAAAACACTCGTATTGGTCAAAAAAATATTTATGATAAACTAACTCTTGATGTATGGACAGATGGTTCAATCGCTCCTCAAGATGCTGTTAGTTTAGCGGCTCGTATCTTAACTGAGCACTTAAATATCTTTGTTAATTTAACAAATGAAGCACATCCTATGGAAATCATGGTCGAAAAAGAAGAAACTCAAAAAGAACGTCTTCTTGAAATGACTATTGAAGAACTAGATTTATCAGTTCGTTCATATAACTGCTTAAAACGTGCTGGAATTAACACAGTACATGAATTAACAAGCAAGTCTGAAGCGGAAATGATCAAAGTTCGTAACTTAGGTCGTAAATCGCTTGAAGAAGTGAAACAAAAATTAATCGATTTAAATTTAGACTTACGTCGTGAAGACTAATAGAAACTCTTAAGAAGGAGGAATATTAAAAATGGCTTATCGTAAATTAGGACGTACAAGTTCACAACGTAAAGCGTTATTACGTGACTTGACAACTGACTTAATTATTAACGAACGTATCGTTACAACTGAAGCTCGTGCTAAAGAAATCCGTTCTACTGTAGAAAAAATGATTACTTTAGGTAAACGTGGTGACTTACATGCTCGCCGTCAAGCAGCTGCATTTGTACGTAACGAAGTAGCAGATGTTCGTGAAGAAGGCGAATCAATCGTTGTTGAAACAGCGTTACAAAAATTATTTAATGATTTAGCATCACGTTACAGCGAACGTCAAGGTGGATACACTCGTATTCTTAAAACTGAACCTCGTCGTGGCGATGCTGCACCAATGGTTATCATTGAATTAGTTTAATAAACATTCAATCGAACACTTTTCGATGGTTGAAAAGAGCGTCATGATGGTAATAATCATCTTGCTTATTAAGATGGAAAGTCTGGGGCTACTGAACAGGTAGCCTTATTCTTTCTCAGATTATTTAGTCTAGCTCGTTGTTTTCCCGCCAAGTTTTTGGCGGGGGAGCACTTCATCATGAAAAAGTGTATTTTTTTATTTATACATATTTTTATACATAGTAATAAGGAAAAGGGGTGTCCCCGTTGCAATCAACAATTATTGAGTTAAATAATATTCATTACCGTTATCACGAAGAAGATGCTAGAGAAGCTCTAGCTGGAGTTTCTTTAAAGGTTAACCGTGGGGAGTGGTTAGCGATTATCGGCCACAATGGTTCTGGAAAATCAACACTAGCAAAAGTCATGAATGGTCTTATCGAAGCAGGTAGCGGAGAAGTATTCATTAATGGCGTTCTTTTAAATGATGAAACGGTATATGACGCTAGACGCGCAGTTGGAATGGTATTCCAAAATCCTGATAACCAATTTGTTGGGACAACGGTGGAAGACGACATCGCTTTCGGATTAGAAAATATCGGATTACCTCGAGAAGAAATGATAGAACGTGTCACTCGTGTTCTAGAGATGGTAAAAATGAGTGACTTTAGAACAAAGGAACCTGCTCGACTCTCAGGAGGTCAAAAACAACGTGTTGCGATTGCTGGGGTAACAGCACTAGAACCTTCAGTGATTATTTTGGATGAAGCCACTTCAATGCTGGATCCAAAAGGTCGTATGGAAGTCATTGCGACGATTCAAAAGTTGCATAAAGAAAAGAATATTACGGTTATTTCGATTACTCATGATTTAGATGAAGCGGCACAAGCAGACCGTATTGTATTAATGGAACAAGGTCAAATTCAACAAATTGGAACTCCTGAAGAAATCTTCAAACTGGGAACAAAACTGGTTGAAAAAGGATTAGATGTTCCTTTTGCAGAAAAATTAATCGAAGTACTTCGCGAAAAAGGGATGGAAGTTCCTGAAGCGTATCTTGATGAAGAAGGGTTGGTGGAATGGCTATGGACATCCGTTTTAACGAAGTAAATTT
>CALALK010000244.1 GCA_937923125.1 uncultured Carnobacterium sp. | reverse complement strand
GCGCACCTCGCGTTGGTCTAAGAAGATACCAGTCATCAATCCTTCATTCATATAAGTCGCGTATTTGATTCCATTTTCGAATACGATTAGTGGTTCTGGTGCTTCTACTCCACCGACAAACTGACTTTCCGGCAAGTCTGCTTCATTCTTGAAACGAATCTTTTCGTAGACTCCTTTGACACCTTCAAACGAACCTAGTGCCTGCGTCAAAATAAGGTCGCGGTAATGATAAACACCCTCGCTATACCATGAGACAACGATAAATCCGTCATACCAGTCAATCGTCACTCCGCCAAAGCCGTCTCCTTCCCCATTGAAGAGGCGGAAAGTTGTCGTATCCTCCGAATGCAAGAGCGCACGTCGATTCTCGAATGCCGTCTTGAAGATACCGCTAAAGAACGCATCATCCAACGCTTCGTCTTCCTCGCGGCTATATACCCACGCAACTCCCTTATTTTGGAATCCGACATAGGCCATTCCTAAGAAATGACGTTGTTGGTCATAAACTTTCACTACTTCGCCTTCGTCTGCACGAAGTTCTTGCGCCAGGTCCATCTGACTAATCAGTGGACTTCCTTTTTTAATCAATCCCGCTGCTTTTTGTTTCACGATGATTGTTCCCATAGATTATTTTCCCCTCCATTTCATAATGCCTCGATATAGTAAGAAACCCATCCAGCTTCCGAACACATTACAGATGATATCATCGATATGGCTGACGCCGGTGTAGAAGATAAATTGGAAAAACTCGATGGTAAAAGACGTCCAAAAGCCATACCAAAGCGAGCGATATTGTCCATCTTTTTTGCCATAGAGTAGTCCGCAGAAAAATCCAAGCGGCATAAACCAGACGATATTTCCTACTACATTATAATACGCTGCAAAGAGCGAACCTTGCATAAATAACTTGATGCTATCAACAAACGGCACCCACATAATATCCGAGAGCGGGTGCGTGACGACTTTAACAGTAAAGGTCTCATCGGTATTTCTAAAAATCGTCAATTGCGCTAATAATATAATATAGAAGATAAATAAATTCCGGTAGAGTTCCCACTTCCAGGAAATCTCCCCTTTTCTACGTGAAGATAAATAAATAGACCAAACAATCAACCATCCGATAAACAGGACGATTGCGTGGTCTACACTGAAAATAAACAAACGAACAAGTGGAAGGTGATTCACTCGCCCATCAAATAATTGGACTAGCCATTGATAGAATGGGCCAAGTAAATACATTTCCTTCCTCCTTGTTCGTTCTTCCTTCATTACATTTCGATTTCACCAGGGAATACCACTCTAAAGGTTGTTCCCTTGTTAACCTCACTTTTGACGGAGATTGTACCGCGGTGACTCGTTACAAGCGACTTCACAATCGCAAGTCCTAGGCCACTTTCTCCATACTTCGTGCTCTTTCTTGAAACGTCTGCTTTGTAGAAACGTTCCCAGATTTCTTTAATTTCGCTCTCATTGATTCCGATACCTGTATCTGAAATCTCGACAATCGCTTTTTTACCTTCGTTCCATGCCTTCACTACGATTTCCCCGTTATCCGTAAATTGGTTGGCATTCTTTGTGATGTTCACCAAGATTTGGACAAATCGGTCATAGTCCGCATAGACACTGAAGTCTTTATCACATTCATATCGCAACGTATTGTTCTTCACTTTTGCGAGTTCTTGCATTTGTTCTACAACGGTTTGAATCGCTCCAATCCCTGCAAAACGATGTTGTACTAATACAACTTGGTTCGAACGAATCTTCTCGTAGTCGAGGTTTTCGTTAACGAGCCTGATCAATCGTTGTGTTTCACTAGAAATAAGTTCCAGTGAACGGCCACGACGAGATTCTGGCACCATATTGTATTTCAATCCATCAAGCAATCCATTCATGGTTGTCAATGGTGTACGCATTTCGTGTGCCACGTCCATCATAAATTGACGGCGGACATTTTCTTGTCGCTCAACCTCTCTTTCAGACTCGCGGAGCGAATGCGCCATGTTGTTAAAGTCTTTTATTAAGTCGTCAAACTCGTCTCGACTTTCGACTGGAAGTTTAACATCGAAGTCCCCTTCCGAAATCTTATGAGTCGCCATACGTAGTTTGTTGATACGACGTGTTTGATAGTTTGCAAAAACAAAACTCATCATAATTCCAATGATAATCGCAGCACCAAAGGCAATAAACATCGAATTACGAAGTTCGCGTACTTCGGTCTGAATACGACTCATCGGACTGGCTAAAGCCACATATCCTTTATACTTTCCATTTTTTATAATGGGATAGTATACCGTAATTAAATTGTCTACGGCTTCTCCGGTAAAGTTCATTTGAACTTCTTTTAAGTTAATCGCAGCACCATTTTTTAAGTGATTTAATTCATCCTCTGTTAGTGCAGAGTTTGTATCGATACTACTGGACGGATAGGTCATCGCGTTATTTTCATCAAACATCGCTATACTGACATTCTCTTCGCGTAAAAAGGTAACTAACTTATAAATATCCGCATCGCTCATATCAGTCGCAATTAATCCTTTGGCATACGACTGTAATTGCTGAGAACGCTGTGTATACACATTATTACTCATTACGTTGTAGAAAAGAATTCCACATGCAGCAATCGTTAACAGCACCACGGATACGAACCCGAAGAGTTGCTGATAAAAGTATTTCATGGATTACAACTCGCTATCGTCAAATTTATACCCTACGCCCCAAACGGTATGAATTACGTGTGGGCCAACTGCTTCGATTTTTTGGCGAAGCTTCTTAATGTGAGCATCAACGGTACGCTCGTCACCATAGAATGGATCTTCCCAAATTTTCGTCAATAAGTGTTCACGAGTGAATACTTGACGTTGGTGTTTCGCCATTACCATTAATAAGTCAAATTCTTTTGGTGTTAAGTTTTCGATTTGTTTGCCATCGATAAATGCTTCGTGTGTTTTCGTATTGATTTTCACGTGATCTGTTTCAACATCGAATTCTGAAGCAAATGTGTTGTCTGCAACAGTAGCGCGTTGTGTACGACGTAATAATGCTTTAATACGAGCCATAATCGTTACCGCACTGAATGGTTTTGCAACGTAGTCATCCGCACCAATTTCAAGACCGATGACTTGGTCACTTTCTGAATCGCGTGCTGTAAGCATTACGATTGGAACGTTTTGGTTCACTTGGCGGATTTGACGGCAAATTTGCATTCCGTCCATACTTGGTAAGTTCACATCTAAGATGACAACGCCCCATTTATTTTGGTTTTCTAAGAATGCATCAAGACCTTCTTTACCATCGTGGTAGAAGCTTGCCTTCCAACCTTCGTTTTCAAAAAACATCTCCATCATTTCGCAAACTGCTTCTGTATCTTCAATCATTAAGATATGCATGACATACACTCCTTTTTTATAGCTAAATTATAATTATTATAAGTTTTCTTCACAGATTGTACATCATTAATATGAAATCACACACCACAATTTATGAAGAAAGTGTGAAGTTGCGTATTTGAAATGCGCTAATTCACTATTTTTTCTTTTTTACACTGCCTCCTAAGCTAAAGCGCAAATGATTTAATAGTGCCATTTGTGCGTCACTCCAGGGATTTCGGCGCGTACTTCCTTTATGATGGAAAGTTCGTGCCATCTCCGTTTGTTTATCCCTACTACTTTCTAATTCCTTATAAAAATCTCTAGCTGATTTACGCAGGGCTCCTTTTTGGAAAATAAGCCACTGCTCGGCCAAGTCACTGGTCGCTACGGATACTTGAACAAGACGCATATTCATTTCTGATACGGTACGCTCAATATAACTATCCGCCGTCTCCCCTTCAGCCGTAAAAATCACTTTCACTTCGGCTTCGTCAAACGACTGGGTAACGCCTGGTACAAACTGCGCATCAAAGACAATCCAGACTTCGATATTTTCAAATTTCTGAAAATTCGAGCAGCGCTGAATGAGTAAATCCCTCGCGCTCTCTAAGTCGTCTTGCTTCTTCAATGCCACAAGCTCCGGCCAAGCACCAATCATATTGTAGCCATCAACAATATAGAGTTGCTTTTTCAATGTGCATCCCCCGTTTCCTATAACGAACGGTTACGGAAGACTTCGTACATCATTAAGGCACTCGCTACGCTCGCGTTGAGACTTTGGACATGTCCCACCATCGGAATCGTCACCATTTCGTCCACGCTTTCCTTCACGATACGAGATACGCCTTTTCCTTCGTTCCCCATCACAATGGCAAGAGGGCCACTTGTATTCCATTTGCGGTAGTCCGTTCCATTCATGTCGGTTCCAAACACCCAAATGCCACGCGCCTTCAATTGTTCAATCGTCTGCGTTAAATTCGTCACGCGGACAACCGGCACATGCTCAATGGCACCCGTTGAAGCTTTGGCAACGGTCGCTGTCAATGAAGCCGATCTGCGTTTTGGAATAATAATGCCGTGAACGCCTGTTGCATCTGCCGTACGTAAAATACTTCCTAAGTTATGTGGATCTTCCACTCCGTCTAAGATGACGATAAATGGATCTTCACCTTTTTCTTCGGCCTTCTTAAAGACGTCTTCTAAGTCGGCATATTCATACGCCGCAATCGAAGCCACGAGTCCTTGGTGAACGGCATTGCCGACAAGGTCTTCAATCTTCGTCTTTGGAACGGTTTGAACTTGAATGCCTTTTTCGCGTGCAAGTTCAATGACTTTTGCAGCATCTCGTCCAGAAGTTCCTTCTTGGATAAAG
>CALALK010000243.1 GCA_937923125.1 uncultured Carnobacterium sp. | reverse complement strand
CAACCGACTTAACAAATCTCATAAATGCTTCATGTCCAAACGGAGTATTCTTATAGACGCCAGCATCTTCGAGAACTCTTGCAAACACTTGTCCTACTTCGTGTTGAACTACGCTATTAATCTCTTCTTCTTTAACGTTAGGGTATTTTTCTTTTAATTGGTCTGCCCATTCTAAATGATAATCTGCAATTGCGTTATCTTTGCCTAAAAGATATTTCTCAACTTCCTCTAACTCTGTTTTCAAACGAGGTGGTAAAATCGCAAGTCCCATCACTTCAATTAACCCGATATTTTCCTTTTTAATATGCTGAACATCTTTATGAGGATGATATACGCCATCTGGATGTAACTCTGATGTGTGATTATCTCTCAAAACAAGATCCATTTCAAATTGACCATCCACTACACGAGCAATCGGAGTGATTGTATGGTGCGGAATTTCTCCAGTTGTAGCAATAATATCTGCCTCTAAATCGGTATACCCTTGCCATGATTTTAAAATCTTCGAAGCTAATTCCACTATTCTTTGTTTATTCTTACCACGTAATCGAAGAACAGACATTGGCCATTTCACAATACCAGCTTGAATATCTTCAAATCCTGAAAATACGAAGGTTGTTTCACATTCCGCTACTTCCATTGGGAAAACGTATTTTCCACCTTGATAATGGTTGTGACTTAAAATAGAGCCACCTGCAATAGGGAGGTCTGCGTTTGATCCTGCAAAATAACCCGGAATAATATCTACAATTTCTAATAGTTGTTCAAATGTTTCAGGAGTAATCGCCATCGGAATATGCTTTGTATTTAGAAAAATGGCATGCTCATTAAAATATGAATATGGTGAATATTGTAATCCCCATTCTTCATCTCCAAGTTTCATTCGGATAATTCTATGATTCGCACGAGCTGGGTAGTTTACTCTTCCTTGATACCCTTCATTTTCCATACACAAAAGACATTTTGGATAATTCGAAGCTTTCATCAATTTCTCAGCTGCAATTGTTTTAGGGTCTTTTTCTGGTTTAGAAAGATTAATCGTAATCTCAAGCGGTCCATATTTTGTTTCTGCACGGAATGCAATATTTTTAGCAATCGCTGATAATTTAATATAGTCGTTGTCTTTACTTAGTTGATAAAAATCATTTACAGCTTTTTCAGGAGATTCTTGATAAGTACTCCAGAAATTTTCATTAACAGCACTTGGAATTGGAGTAATAAAGTTCATTAACTCTGCGCCTAAACAGTCTTTTTCTTCTGCCAAGGGGCCTACTTTCCCATTTTTCTCAGCTAATTCAACGAGCATATCTTTTAATTTTTTTATATCCGTTTCACTTGTAGATGTATTAGCTCCTTCCTCTCCGACTAGAGCAAGTATTCTATTCTTTACATATGCGTAATCCATAGGTTTATACAGCCCAGATTGAATTACTTGTTCAACAAAATTATTGATTACTGTTTGCATCATTTTCTCCTCTTAATCTATTTGATTATTCAATTATTTTCTTCATTTCAGGGTCTTCAATCCTTTAAAAGATCAACAACTAGTATACTTGCATCATCTTTCTTTCCATAAATAGGATCGACTTCCTGTGATTGCTTTCTCATTACAATTAAATCATCCAACTTATCCTCTGGATGTTGAGAATAAAACTCATAAAAGCCATCACTCATTAATACAATTTGATTACTAGTCACTTCTGTACTTTCGTAAATAGCATGTTCCACACAAGATTCATCCAGCGAGCCAATCCAATATCCATTTGACGTATTGGCTAGTTCTCTAATTTTTTGTAAGATAGTTTTTCTTTGGACGCCGTCCTTACTTGAATGTGCAATTTCGTTTTTTCCTAAATCAAACAAACGGTCCACACGATGGTCGGTTATCTCTTTGTCATTCACGAGCACGACACAATCTCCAAGAATCATGTATTCCAGTTTTGTTTTTGTTAATTTTGCAAAAACAAAGGCGAAAGTCGGCAGTTTATAATATTCTTCATGGTTAAAATCATCTAACCCTATAATCGAACGGACCTCCTTAATACTTTCAGAAAAAATTTCTTTTAACGTTTTTGATTCTGCACAATGTTTTGCAATCACCTTAGACAATAAATGCGTTACTTCAGAAACCGAATATCCAATCGATTTTTTTGCATTATATAAATCTGTGGCTCCATCAATCACCCAAAAGAAATTTCCAAAACTACCAAGCGCATCTTCGTTTTCAACCGCCGTACCTTGAATAGAACAAATGCTTTTAATTTTCATGACGTTTCTTCACTCCTCCGACTCCAAAAAACACTCCTAATCCAACAAGGGAAGCAATAGCACCTAAATAACTATTCGTTCCTGTTTGTGGTAATTCTTTTTGATTTCTGTTTGCTTCAGCTTGAACGAGTGCTTCTTTTGCTGGGGTGTCGGATTTCTTGCCTTCTTCAGAAACCTTACGGAATTCGTACTGTAGATATCTTTCAAATCGTTCCCCTTGTGCAATCGGAATAATTACTTCCCCAACTTTGTCAATTAAGTTAGCTAATTGATCATCGGAGTAGGTTGCAAGATAATAATACCCATTTTTATTTCTTGCAATCACATGATAGTTCCCATTTTCTGTATGAATATCGGCATTCCCAAGCCCTAAAGCTACTACGGAAATATTTCCATAATCTCCAGAATTTAGCAATGAAATGGAGTTCCCTGTTAAGTTTGAAAAAGAATTATCGATTGCTGTAATGCTGCCTGTAGAGTTATTGATGACAATCCCATCTTTTCCGCCGTTAATAACGTTCCCTGAAACAGTTAATCCATCACTAATGCGGAGAAGTTCAATTGAAGGAACTTCAGAATCTTGAGCTTGATTATTAATGATATTGTTTGTTACTTCAATATCTTTTACTTTTCCTAAGTACTCTTCACTATCTCTAGCTACTCGGATTGCTTGTGTTTTAGGGTCTTTAATATTGAATCGATTATTTGTAATTACTACTTTCTTATTTAAGTCCAGAACATCTTCTGTATTTTTGTAACTAAAGGCATTTACTAACGCTCCACCATCTTCTCTGTATCGAACACTTTCTTCCTTTGTCTTTTTATCAAATACATTATCTTTAATCACAATATCTGTGAATCCAGTAAATCGAATCCCTGAATAAACTAAGTTGTCGAAATGATTGTTCAAAATCTTAATATTCGAAGGATTTTGAGTAGTAATGGCTTGATAATGCGTACCAATTGCGGTTACCAACTCACCGGACTTATCACTCTTTCCAAAGTATGAATTTTGAATGGTTACATTTTCTGACTTCACACCAGTTTCGTTTAATGCGTACGGGAATCCTTTTCTTGTCATCGGTTCGATTTGAATCGACTCTTTTGTAATCATCGCATTATCTTTAATCGTTTTAGGTAATGCTTGACCTAAGAAACGAGATTGATCCACCAATACATTTTTAGACCCCGCAATTTGAATGGCATGCCCTTGATAACTATCTTTAAACGTTACATTGCGGATAGTGACATTTGAGCTATTCCCAATCGCAAAACCACCAGAAGAATTAATAAACGGTAAATTCTTTGGTTTAGTGCCTTCTTCATTCAAAGCACCATTCATATCAATCGTACCACCCGTAAAACTAATATTTTCTGTTGGCTCCCAGAAAATCTTATCTCCTCCATTAATGAAAGGACCCGTCATAAATACGATTGAAGGACGTCCTTGGAAATTAATTCCGTTAACAATCGTTGCATTATCATGCAAGCGAATATCGATATTACTCTTTAATTGGACCATTTTCTTTACAAGATACGTTCCTTCAGGGAAATATAATTTTCCTCCACCTAGTCCTTGAGATGCAGCATCGATAGCTGCCTGCATAGCTTCATGATCATCCGTAACTCCATCCCCAACTGCACCGAAATCTTTAACATTTAAAGTATCAGTTGTAGGTTGAGCAGCTTCTACCCCATTCGCACTTCTTTCCGATACAGAACGAAGTGCGATAGCTGGTACATTTAGTTTTTCATCATTTGTATCTTTATTTACTTCTTCTACTTTTTCACCAGCATCAGCTTTCTTAGGAGTTTCTACATTTTCTTTTGGAGTTGCATTCTCTACCGTAGTTTCTAACTGATTATCCTTTTGAACAGGAGTTTCTTTCACCTCTTTATCATCCTCTTGAACTTTTTCAGGCGATGTCTCCGTTGTTACTAGCTTATTTTCTTCTGTAGTTGACTGAGTAGAGTGGGCTACTTCCTCTGCCAATACATTTTGTGCGCCCACGAAGGAAACCGCTAACAAAATTGAGCAAACTCCAACTTTTAACTTACGAATACCAAATACTTTTTTGCCGTCTAAACGTTTCATAATGACCTCCATATTTTCTGACCTAATAGATATTTACTTTTTGACACCGGTGTCATTTTATGACGACTACATCTTATCGCTCGAACGATTAAATGTCAAGCGTTTTCAAAACTACTCGTTTATATACTAAATCAAAGTAACAAAAAAGAATGCTGATCTTCAACATTCTTCTTCACGCTATTTTTATTCTTAGTTCTTCTGAATTCGTATTGGATACCGCTTCACGGCTTGAGGTAACTCTTCCAGCAGCGCATCAGTTGCTTTGCTTTTTCCCATGAAGAACATGGTCGTTATGCCGTCCTTTTGTTCAATAATGACGAAATAACGGCTGCCGCCACCCCTTCGACCACGCATGAAATCAATCGTAATCCAGCGAATGGATGCAAGAGGAATCCGACGCTTTTTGAAACAGAATGCCACGTGAATGTAAAACATACCCCGCGCGATATGAAACGGTGCCATAAACGGACCTCCACTCTGTTTTGCGGCTGTCCATCGGCGAACGAAAATGACAAGCACACATGTCGCAATGAATCCACCACTCACCAAGAACACCATCGGAATCCCGAATCTCGCTCCACTTTCTATTGTTGCCATCTTCATTCCTCCTTTGCATCAACGATTCGTTATGCCAATTTTTTATATATTTTTGTCGCAATCCATACAATTACAATCGCCATAAATAAAATTCCAGTTTCAGCGATTCCAGCTCCAACGACATTTCGTTGATAGAGCGCTGCAAAGAAATCCGCCATCATATGTAGTAAAACAGCACCGCATAAATACTTTTTATTCTCTACGATGACACTGTAATAAACGATGATGCTACAGCCAATATGAATTGCCATTGAACTGATTCGTTCGAGAATCGTCATCACAGCTGTTTCAATATTAAACTGTGCTGCAGCTTGAAAACTTTGCATGGCGACAGCTGCATTCTTTTCAGTAACATGCAATGCCTTCAGCACAGAATCTACACTTCCATTCTGAAGCGATGTCGCAATCACTAAGTAAAGTAGAATCACTGGAAGGACAACTGTTAGAATTTCAATTACTCCATGCCCAATTCCATACAAAACTGCATTTTCACGGGTGCGATGCTTTTTCATAATGTATTTTAATACGATATAGCGACCACATTCCTCAAAAATACCTGCCATCATCATTCCATATAAAATGAATGCTACTGTATTTCCATTTAGAAACTGAGAAATCGGATTATCTGCAAGTAAAAAGAAATAATGGAAAACTGATTCAAGGATACGGGCAGAGACAATAAATCCTAATGCCCCAGCCATGAAATAACTGATTTTCACTTGACCTTTATGGCTTCTCATCCAATAAACGGTAGGTAAAATTCCTATTAAAACAAGCAAGACAATCGTCACGATTA
>CALALK010000242.1 GCA_937923125.1 uncultured Carnobacterium sp. | reverse complement strand
GGCTCGTGGAAATGAAGAAGTGGCGACGTGGAAATCCTTTCCAAAAGAAGCCAGCCGCGAAGCTGTTGAAGCGCTAGAGGCGTATTTACAGGAACATGCAACACTTGGTAAACCTTCGAAAGTGAAGGAAACAGTAGAAGCCGCTGCTACGAGTGTCGGCACGGCGATGGATAAATTGAGCAAAGAACATGAAGCCAAGAAACGTCTAACAAGCGTTGAATCTTCAAGAGTTCGCGCCTTAAGAAGACTATTGAAGCCCGTCTTGAAGATAAACGGGCGAGGAGAACAGCTTCCAAAAAGCTCTTATTGGCTTCGCATCTACGTCCTGATTACGGTCGCAATTGCAGGCATCGTCATCGGACTAGTATCTGGATTCTTTACGTATTTGAAACTTTTCATCGCCTGCCTAGTGACGTTGCAATTGGGAGTCGCGATTGGCTATCTTGCCTTCATTTGGCCATTTGTCATTATCTGGTTCTTACCGATTGCCGTCTTCATTACAGTATGGTTATGGCACCGCAGAGAAACCTTTAAGGAATGGAAAGAACTATTGGCACTGGCAGACCGTGAAGTCGAAGAGTGGAGCCAAACGACAGCCGTACCAGACGAAGTAGCAGAGTTACAAAAATTTTTAAAACAAGCACATAAGTACTATTAGGAGGACATTATGAACTATAAGAAAACAATTTGGCAGCCGCAAACGACAAGGCTGCGTGAACTCATTCGCATTGTAAACCGTAGAAGCAAACAACCGCGCGTCCTGCCAAGAGATAATCGTCAGGTTCGCCTCTTTTGCATGCTTTTCTTTGGAATCATCACGCTCTATACGATTATGACGACAGGCTTCCTGGCGGCCATCCTTGGCTCAATCTATATGCTCTTTTCAAGGAAATCCTCACCAGTCATGGACCGAATGTTACCGTACTGGTGGATGCCGATTTTGTGGGTGGCATTGATTGCGATTTTCATCCTCATTCTCTGGCTAACGCGCCGTTCCCTTGTAAAAGAAACACTCTTCTTACTCGAACACGCGAAAGACGAAATCGCGCGCCAATATGAAGAAGGCAATGGCGTTGTTTCACAAGAAGTCATCAATTTAGAAAATTACGTCGACGACTTACAACGAAACTACCGGTTCTAGGGAGTGAGAGAGATGAAGTTTTTGACATCCAGATTAAAAAGTGAAGATGTTCAAAAAATGCGATTCATCGCAGAAGGTTTAGTAGATGAAAGTGGCATTGACATGGAGTTCCCAAAGGAGACGCAGAGATTAGGAATATTTGACATTTTGCTTATGATTTTTCGAATCTTATCCATCCTGATGGGACTATTCATCGCATGGTTATTGATTGTAAACATCACGCATGGAGGTTCATGGTTTGAGATTATTCTGTCCCTTATAATTTTTGTTGTGTATCCAACATGTACCTATGGACTGATTATCATTATTCCTGTCGTCATATTTTACGCCGATGAACAAGAGAAGCTTCGAGATGAATTAAAAACGCTCATTGCCATTGCGGAGACGTCAATTTTTGTCTTACGGGACCAAAATCGTAAAGATGTAGAATTTGAAATTAATCGTGCAGAAAAATTAATAGAGGAATACCGAAAAGAGAAACTTTAATAAGGGAGACATATTTAAGGAGTGAAGAATATGTATATTTATGTAGCACCCAGAAGAATAGTATTGAAAGAAAAAGAGGTACAAGACTTTCGAGCAGTCGCAGAACGCTTAGTGGACGAAAGTGGGATTGAAGCAGAATTTCCCCTTGTGACGGAACGTTCTCCATTGTTGAAAATACTCATCTGGATATTAGGACTTTTCTTGGCTTTGATGCTAGGAGGATTGGGGTATTTGTGGTTTGTTAGTGGAAGAAATGTTGACGATCCGCTTCTCATCCTTGGTATTATGTTTTTCGCATGTTTGGTGGGGCTCATCGTTTGGCTGGTGGGTGTCCTTTTTGCAGCCCTTTTATACCGTCGTGAACAAGATAAAAGGTGGGCGGAAATGGAAGAGCTGTTGGATATTGTTGACGAAGCAACGATTGTTTTACACGAGCAAAATCGGAAAGACTTAGCCGTAGACATCAAGCGTGCGGAAACATTAGTGAAGAAATACAGACGCTACGGCCTCTAAATGCATATCTATCATTAAGGAGAGAAAACCATGGATTTACAAAGAATTCAATATAGAAAAAATGAAGCGCAAGAGTTTCGCGCATTGACCGAGCGCCTTGTCGGGGAGAGTGGCCTTGACCTCGAGCTGCCGTATGAAAGTCCGGGAGTGCAGCACCTTATGAAGTATTTTAACGTCCTCGTGGGTATCCTCGTGCTCTTGACGATTGGACTCGTCGCATTCGTGTTCTATCTGAACGGTGGGAAATCAGAGAACTTTATGATTACCCTCTCTAACGAAGAAATGCTCGTGTTCTTCCCGCTCGTACTCGTGTGGATGTTCGGGCTGTTCTTTGCAAAGGCGTTATATACAAGAAACCAGCTCTTCATCCAAAAAGACATCCGCGCACTCTTGCCGGTTGCCGAAGAAGCACTGGAGGCACTTCATGGAAACGAGAACGACTACGTCAAACGCGCGAAGTTCCTCGTTAAAAAATACAAAACGTACGGGTTATAAAATAAAGGGATTTGAAAACAGTGGGAGTAAGAATGAAGAAGAAAGTCACACAAGAAACAGCTAATCGACTCCGAGAATTATTGGAAAAGGTGATTTCAGAAAGAGAAGATGCAGCACCTTTACCGAAAGATCATCAAATAGCGCGGTTACTATTGCCACTATTCGCTCTTTGTTTCGCAGGTGTCTATTTACAAAATGCGCACGCTTTTTCGATTATAGGGGGTGCATTTGCAACTATTTTTGAGGTTGGTGTTTGGGAAACGTTCGAATTCGTGGTAACCGTCACGAGCTTCCATTTCTTGACATGGAGTGTTCCTTTTATCGTTCTAGGAGTTGTCTTTTTCTGGAGACGTTATTCCTTCAAGAAGGAATTCAATGCTTTAGTGGAACGGGCAAAGGAAGAGGTTGCTCTTTGGAAAAAGAAACCGCTCGAGACAAATCGTACCCTTGTAAAAGGGCTAGAAGGCTTTCTAAAATCATTGCAAACGGAATATCAATTTGAACAAAAAATAAGGTAAGAATGTAAAGAGGTTAGGGACATGATTTATAAAACACTATTATTCGACCTGGATTCAACGCTCTGGGACTTCCATTCGGCGGAGAATTACGCGCTGACAAAGCTCTTGGAAAAGCAAGGCGTGGAGGATGTCGAGGCGTATATCGACGTCTACGTGCCGATGAATCGTGCCATGTGGCGTTCGTTGGAAAAGGACGAAATCACGCGTGAGGAACTCGTCGAAACGCGCTTTGCCAAGTTGTTCGACCACTTCGGTTTTGAAAAAGACGGGAAGGAACTCGCGGCAGATTACGAGGCTATCCTCGGAACGCAAGGCCAAACGTACGAAGGGGCGGAGGAGTTGCTTCAAGCATTACAGGACGCTGGATACGACTTATACGCTGCCACAAACGGCATCACGACGATTCAAAAAGGGCGCTTGTCAAACTCACCGATTGCAAAATACTTCAAGAAAGTCTTCATCTCGGAAGAAGTCGGGGCACAAAAGCCAAGTGAAGCCTTCTTTGAACGTGTCGCTAGTGCGATTCCAGACTACGACAAGGACAAAGCCGTGATCATCGGCGATTCATTGACAGCGGATATCCAAGGCGGCATCAACGCAGGCATCGACACGATTTGGATGAACCTAGCGGCAAAAGAAAACAGAACCGCCATCAAGCCGACCGTGGAAGTGAGAAGCTACGCGGAATTATTAGAATTTTTAGTGTAAACCGAACCGACTGCAGGGATGTCTTGCAGTCTTTTTTTATGCAAAAAAGTTGAGGTTCCACTTCTTTGCGGGTAGACTACTTAAAAGGGCAAAGACCCGACCAAAAATGAAAGTTGGAAATGAATGAAAAAAGGATTACTGGGAATCGCAGTGGTATTAATGCTTGCAGCGTGTGGAACGACGAATACGAACACGACAAAAACAACGAATGCGACCGCGCAGACGCCACAAACCACACAACAGGTGCATGTCGAAGTGAAGACAGACGGCACGTATACCGTAAAAGAATATGACTTCGAAAGTAATGGCAAGAATCTCTATGCGCGTGCCTTTGTGCCAGACGGAAAAGGACGGGTGCCACTTGTCATCTTTAGCCACGGACTGGGGGCCAACGTCGAGCACGAGGAAGAAGTGCAGAAGACATTAGCCAAAGCCGGCATTGCAGTCTTCAGCTTGGAGTTTGCAGGAGGGTCATCTTCGTCTTCTCCAATGAGTGAGGGACTAACGACTGAGATGTCTGTTCTCACCGAAGTGCAAAACTTGAAGGACGCCATCCGTATCGCAAGCGGGATGGAATACGTGGATCCGCAGAAAATTTATCTCATGGGAAGTAGCCAGGGCGGACTCGTCACAGCACTGACCGCAGAAGAACTCACCAATATCCAAGGCCTCTTCTTGTTCTATCCTGCATTTTCACTGCCGGACGATATTAGAAGTAGCTTCCCGAAACTAGACGAAGTACCCGAGACGTTTAACTTACT
>CALALK010000241.1 GCA_937923125.1 uncultured Carnobacterium sp. | reverse complement strand
CAAGTACTTCAGAACCAGTATTACCAGTGGAACAAACAGAAGTTGTCATTGTTGAAACAACACCTTCTGAAGAAGACACAAATGAATAATCTGTGACTTTAAGGCACCCTGTAGTGAAAGCTACAGGGTGTTTTTTAGTGGTAACTTCATAAAACCTTCTCCTAGAAACAAAGGTTCTAGATTATAATTATTAAAACTTAAGAATGGAGTGGAACAATGAAAAAAACAACAAAACTCTTAAGTCTTGCAGCCGCAAGCTTATTAGCCGCTTGTTCAAACCAAGCAGCACCTGCAGAGACTACGCAAGCAACTACAGCTCAAGCAACGACTGTACAAGCGACAACTCAAGCACCAGCTACGACTGCTACAAATACAACTGTAGCTACTAACGCTTCGGAAGATGCAATGGGAAGCCAAAATGCAATGCAAAAAGAAATTGTAGATGCGTTTAAAAAAGAATTCCCAAACCTTGATATTACTGCGTTAGAATACACAAACGGAATGTTCTATGAAGTAGAAGCGATGAATGATACGAATGAATATACATACCGTTACGATAAGTCAGCTAAGACTTTCATGAAAGTTAATGAAACAACTTCAGATAAAGAAGAACATGATGAAGAAAAAATTGACTTAACTACTTTGAAACAAGTAGATGAGATGGCTGCTATCGCTCAAAATGAATTCCCAACAGGAGTCCTTCGTGAGTGGAGCGTTGACAAAGATAATGGTGAAGTTGTCTGGGAGTTCGATGTATTCGTGAATGGACAACAAGTGAACGTTAAGATTTCTAACACAACTGGAAAAATTACGGAGATTGATCGCTAATTAGATATTGTTTATAAGATACCCCGTCAAGAACTGATGATTCAATGCTTGAGGGGGTATTTTTATGCTTAAAATGATAAGAAAGAATCTGAAAAAAGATTAAGAAAATGTTAAGAATTTTGAAAATTTGGAAAAATACGTAATTAAAAAAGCGAATTAATTCATTAGATAGTGGGAAAAAGAATTTGTAGGTGGAATTAAATCATTTAAAAGCGTCAAATATATAATATTTTAAATAAAAAATAAAACCGCTATCAAATTTATGTGATTGGTAGTATAATAAAAATGAATAAAAGAAAGATTGGGGTAGTGTATATGAGTCAGGAATTGTACCAAAGTATACCGTTGCTATTTAAGCTCGTAAAAAAGCAAACAGAACTCAAAAATGCTGCCTTTGCTTTTCAGAATAAACGAGGAGCAGTGAAGTTTTTCTTTTTAATTGAACGTGATGAACAGCAAGATTTACGTTTATTATTCTTCAAAAACGAAGAAGAACTTGTTCGTTATAGACTCTCTGAACGACTGGTAACCATGTCAGATGAGGTAGTCGGAGAGGAACGAACGGAAGCGTTTTGGTTTAGAAAAGGCATCGAAATTCAGTTTTCAAAACGTGCGGATTTCGATGAAGAGGAAATCGAATACTTGAAGCAGAAGGGCTATCCTGTTAAAGGAGCCAGAGAATTGCCAATGATTTCGAGTTTCAATGAACCATTTGATTTATTCGCAGACCTTAAGAAATCAGAAGTCCAGTTTGTGCTACGTGTGAGTGATATTCTCTTGCAAGAAGGCAACTGGAAGGAGCTCTTGAAAGCTGCGAGTATTCTCGACCAAGAAGACGCGGATTGCTATGCTGTTCTCGAATATAATCAAAAAACAAAGGCTGTAAAGTCACTAAATATGACACGTAAGGAAATCAGTTTCGATCAGATTGCGGAATTGAAGCCGTTCTTCCAAGTAAAACCTGAACCCATTGCGCTCAGTGATTTCTCGCTTTTACGTGCAAAAAAGGCGATTCAAGGGATCTTGCCGGAAACTTTTGAAATCCAGTTGACATTGTCGCCAATTGCGGCCATGGGATTTTATAAAACAGGTGCGTTTATGCTGGCGATAGCCGACGAACGTGAAATCATCTTCCTTCAGGAAACAGATTTAGATACGAAAGACATTCAGAATTATATTTTAGAAGTCATCATGATGATGGAGGCTGTGCCGCTTCGCTTTATTACAAGTGGACCATTTGCAATGAGACTCTCGAATATGGTCGATCAGCTCTTAAAACGACTTGGAACGGATATTGTTATCTTGGATGAATTGCCAACGATGAACCGTTACTCAAGCCTTGCGAA
>CALALK010000240.1 GCA_937923125.1 uncultured Carnobacterium sp. | reverse complement strand
TCTCAGCTAATTTAGACGCACGCAAGCGACGTTCCCCCGCTACAAGCTCGTAGCCTTTAATTTTCGACTTACGAACGATGATTGGTTGGAAGACACCATTTTGACGAATCGATTCTGCTAATTCTGCTAAGCCCTCTTCATCAAACTCTTTACGAGGTTGGTATGGATTTGGACGAATTTCTGAAACAGCAATTTGTTGAATTTGTTCTGAATCTTGAACTTGCTCTAGCGCATCGATGGTATCCAAGTCATTCATAAAGAGCGCATCAATACCGCGTCCAAGACCTTTTCCTTTTTGATTTTTACTCATGTGCCAACACTTCCTTTGCTAACTCCATGTACACTTCAGCACCACGAGAGCGTGGATCATAGTCGACAATCGCTTGTCCGTAACTTGGCGCCTCAGATAGACGTACGTTTCGAGGAATAATTGTTTTATATACTTTTTCACGGAAATACTTAATCACATCGTCTTTGACTTCGTTCCCTAAGTTCGTACGCGCATCGTACATTGTTAAAAGAACGCCCTCAATCTTCAAGTGCGGATTGAAGTGTTTGCGAACCATCGTGATCGTGTTCATGAGTTGTGACAACCCTTCAAGCGCATAGTATTCACATTGCACAGGGATTAAGACGGTATCACTAGCCGTAAAAGCATTCATCGTCAAATGCCCTAGTGAAGGTGGACAGTCGATAAAGATATAATCGTAATCATCTTTAATCTTCTTCACGGCTTCCTTCAAGCGTTGTTCACGACGTGGTTGACTCGTCAACTCGATTTCGGCACCCGCTAACTGAATCGTAGAAGGAGCAATCATCAAGTTCTCGCGCGTTGTCGGTACAATCACATCAGCCATTGGTACTTGGTTTACTAAAACATCATAGACATCTTGTTCTAGCTCTCCTTTTTGCACGCCAAGACCACTCGTCGCATTTCCTTGAGGGTCACTATCAATAATTAATACTTTTTTGCCATGAACGGCAAGTGCTGCAGCCAAACTCACTGTCGAAGTTGTCTTCCCAACTCCACCTTTTTGGTTGGCAACGGATATCACACGTCCCATATTCTTCCTCCATGTTTTCTTGTTGTAAAAAAGGGAGAATGCAAGCATTCTCCCTCTCGCATGTCTACAAAATGTTCTTCATTTCTCGCAATATTTTGTTCTTTTCTATTGTAACAAAAATACGCTCTTTTTTGTAGTCATACCGGCTTATTTTACGAAAAAAGCTTTGCTGCTATTGCGGCAAAGCTTTCTTTTGTTGTTCATTAAATTGTAAGTACGCGATCGAATATTCTTTACGCATTTGTTCGCCTTCATCCGTTACCTTGATTTCAACGTTTGTAATCAGATTTCCAGCGCCATCTGTCTTGATTTTTAACTCGACTTTAGACGTATCCGTTGTCGCAATTCCAAGAACCGATGTCAATGCCTTACGAACGACTTCGTCATCTCCAGAGTACGATTTTTCGTATCCTCCAAAGAAGGCCTTTTTCCATTCCACTTGTTGATGAATTTCCTTCGTAAACTGAATCACCTTTGAATAAGGGAAAACAACCGTGTTTTGCAGACTAGAGGCAGCCGTGATGGTTTGTTCCCACTTGTCTTGGTAGTAACGAATAAATCCAACATTGGCATCCGCAATGACTTCAAGTTGGCTCGTGACTTTCCCTGCAGTCTTATCGATTTTCGAGCCGTATCCAGTCCCATCTTTCCATGCACTGGCACTCGCAACCGTTTGTGCGCTCGGTGTTTTCGAACCCTCTTTAAAATCTGATTTTTTCACCGTAATATGATAATTGGAAACAGACTCTTCGGCACTTGCGACTTGGTCTTGAACCGCCTGAGTCGATAGGCCATTTCCACAAGCAGATAAAACGCATAGAAACGCCATTAATACTGTACTTTTAATCCATTTCATGATTTTACCTCCTCCTTATCATCCGTTTTATTATAGCAAACTTCCTTCAAAAATTCTCTTAAAATAAAATCTTGCAAAATAAAAATAGCTACAAAATAAGCTGGGCACTAGGCCCAGCTTACACAGTTTGCGTGGCAACGTCCTACCCTCGCAGGGAGAAACCCCCAACTACTATCGGCGCTAAGAAGCTTAACTTCTGTGTTCGAGATGGGAACAGGTGTATCCTTCTTGCCATCGTCACCACACTTTATCTTCTGAAAAAACTTTCGTTCTTTCAAAACTGAATCTATATCCAACTCCATCAATCTACCAGCTATACAACTCGTGGTTAAGTCCTCGACCGATTAGTACTAGTCCGCTCCATGCCTCGCGGCACTTCCACTTCTAGCCTATCTACCTGATCGTCTCTCAGGGGTCTTACTCATTTAAAATGATGGGAAATCTCATCTCGAGGGGGGCTTCACGCTTAGATGCTTTCAGCGTTTATCCCGTCCACACATAGCTACCCAGCGATGCTCTTGGCAGAACAACTGGTACACCAGCGGTGTGTCCATCCCGGTCCTCTCGTACTAAGGACAGCTCCTCTCAAATTTCCAACGCCCGCGACGGATAGGGACCGAACTGTCTCACGACGTTCTGAACCCAGCTCGC
>CALALK010000239.1 GCA_937923125.1 uncultured Carnobacterium sp. | reverse complement strand
CTCCATGCAAGGTTGATTTCCCTGTTAGTTGATATAAGAATTGCATTTTTAAACTTGCTGCTTCTGGAACTGAAGCTGTGATTTCGGCTTTTTCCGTTAAAACTTCACGAATAATGTAGTTTACGATATGAAGGGCTGTATAGTTAAGCATGATGGTTACAATGACTTCGCTGGCATTAAAGTATGCTTTTAAGTAACCCGCAATCCCTGCCCAGATAGCACCAGCAAGCATCCCCATGAAAATACATAATGGTAAGAGGATAATTTTAGGTAAATCTGGTAATAAGAGACCTGTTGCAACAGATGCAAACCATCCGACTAATGCTTGTCCTGCAACCCCGATATTGAAGAAACCTGCGTAACTTGCAAATGCAAATCCAAGCGCTACGAGAATTAAAGGTGTGGCTTGTCTTAAGGTTTCACCAATATAAAATGGTTTTCCAAGCGATCCTTTGAGTAATGCGGAATATCCTTTAACAACATCAAAGCCGAATACCCACATGATAATGGCGCCGACTAATAATCCTAAAACCACTGATAGGACCGGAATAAGAATCTTTTTGTATTTTGATTTTTTCATCTTACAACGCCTCCTGTTCCTTGGCTCTTACTTGTTCTCTTGTCGAACCCGCCATTAATAATCCTAATTCTGTTTCATTTGTTTCTTTTGTATCTAGTACGTCTACTATACGACCTTCATACATTACAGCAATACGGTCCGCAACGTTTAAAATTTCGTCTAATTCAAAACTCATCAGTAATACTGCTTTTCCTTTATTCCGTTGATCAATCAAACGCTTATGAATATATTCAATCGCGCCCACGTCTAACCCACGTGTTGGTTGAGCCGCAATGAGTAAACTTGGGTCACGGTCGATTTCACGCGCGATAATCGCTTTTTGTTGGTTCCCCCCTGAAAGAGCTCCGGCAGCTACTGTTGGACTAGGAGTACGCACGTCAAACTCTTCGATTAAGCGTTCCGCTAAGTCCACAAAAGCCTTCTTATTTAAGAAGCCGTTCTTCGATAATGGTTCTTTATAGTATGTTTGAATACCGATGTTTTCATCGAGTCCCATTTGAAGAACAAGACCATGTTTATGACGGTCCTCTGGAATATGTCCAAGGCCTCCTTCTGTACGTTGTCTTGTAGGTAACTTCGTGATGTCTACTCCATCTAATTCAATCGTTCCACTTTCGATGGTACGTAATCCAGATAAGGCTTGAATGAGTTCTGATTGTCCGTTTCCGTCAACCCCAGCAATCCCGACAACTTCACCATGTCTCACCGTTAAATTAAGTCCCTTAACAGCTTCAATACCACGACCGTCTTTCACAACCAAATCTTTAATCACTAATGCCTCTGTTGTTGGTTTAGCAGCTTCTTTTTGTGTCTTGAAGGATACAGAACGTCCTACCATCATATCTGCTAATTCTTGGTCCGTAACATTACCAATCTCAACAGTTCCAATCACATTTCCACGACGGATAACGGTACAACGGTCAGCAACAGCTTGAATTTCCTTAATCTTATGAGTAATTAAGAAGATAGATTTCCCTTCTTTAGTCAATTGCTTCATGATCACAATCAGTTCTTCGATTTCTTGCGGAGTTAACACTGCAGTAGGTTCATCAAAGATTAAAATATCCGCACCACGATACAATGTCTTCAAAATTTCAACACGTTGTTCCATCCCAACTGTAATATCTTCAACCTTTGCATCAGGGTCTACAGCAAGATGGTACTTTTTAGAAAGTTCCATAATTTCTTTTTTTACCGCATTTTTATCGATAAAACCGAACTTTGTTTGCTCCTTACCGAGGATAATGTTCTCCACTACGCTGAATTTCTTCACAAGCATAAAGTGTTGGTGAACCATTCCAATTTTTAAGCGATTCGCTGTATTTGGCGAATCAATCTTTGTCGGTACACCATTTACTTTAATTTCTCCTTCCGTTGGTTCTAATAACCCCGAAAGGATATTCATTAAAGTCGATTTCCCTGCTCCGTTTTCTCCAAGAAGCGCATGGATTTCTCCTTTTTTCAATGTTAAATCAATCTGATTATTGGCTACAAAATTACCAAACTTTTTTGTGATGCCTTTCATCTCAATCACAAATGTTTCTTCTACCAATCGTCTCACCCCACAAAGTGTTCTATGTATACAAAAGTAGGAGCGAAGAAATACGTATTCTCTTCAGCTCCTACTCCTCTCAATTCAAGTTCGTTTATTTAAAATTAAGGTTTCGCAGGAACTTCTTGTTTTCCTTCGATGATTGCTTTCTTGAATACAGCAACTTTTTCCTTAACTGAGTCTGATAATTGACCATCTGTTAAACCAACGCCGTTATCTGATAATCCGTAAAGTACTTGTTCACCACCGTGGTAGTTTCCTTTAGCAGCATCTTCACTAAATTTGATTAGCGCTTGTTTTACACCTTTAAGTGTAGAAGTTAATGTTACGTTACGAGAGTCGTTCACTTTACCTTCTGCTTGTTGGTCT
>CALALK010000238.1 GCA_937923125.1 uncultured Carnobacterium sp. | reverse complement strand
ACAAAAAAGCTATTACGAAGTTCTGCACGGAATCTATAGTAGCAACAATAGCGAGTGTAATCGATGCGAATTAGGGACTCTGGAAATTTGTTTCCTAGAGTCCCTTTGAGGCTCGATAGGTGATGAGACGTAAGTCTCACACCGGTACAGCTATTGTCGCTACTATAAAGAGTTCCTGCAGAACGCAGTAATAGCAGCGTAATTATTTATTTTCCGGTCCAATCATAGAGAGGCCGACACGACCTTTCTTAAGATCAAGCTCCGTCACCCAAACCGTTACGATATCCCCAACCGCAACGACATCACTTGGATGTTTCACGAAGCCTTTTTTCAATTTCGAAATATGCACAAGGCCGTCTTGTTTCACACCGATATCGACGAAGGCACCGAAGTCTACTACGTTACGAACGGTTCCTTCGAGTTCCATTCCCACTTGTAAGTCTTCCATCTTCAAGACATCGCTACGTAAGATTGGTCCTGCGACTTCTTCACGTGGGTCACGTCCTGGTTTCAATAATCCATCCAGCACTAATTCCAGCGTTTCTTGTCCGATACCAAATTCTTCTTTCAACTCTTTCGTATTCAGTCCTTTAAGAGCTTCTTCCAACTCTGGTGAACCCAGCGCTAATTTTTCAGCATTGGCTTTTTTCAAAATGGCTTTAGCAACATCATAAGACTCTGGGTGAATGTCAGTGCCGTCAAATGGATTCGTTCCATCGATGATTCGTAAGAACCCAACGGCTTGCTCGTAAGCTTTTGGCCCTAAGCGAGGTACTTTCTTCAATTGCGTACGGTTTGTGAACTTACCGTTTTCGTCACGGAAAGCGACTACGTTAGCTGCTGTTGTTTTCGTTAATCCGGCAATGTGCTCTAAGAGAGCGGCACTCGCCGTATTCACGTTTACCCCAACCTTGTTCACGGCTGTTTCAACGACAAAGTCTAACTGCTCATCTAATTGTTTTTCTGGCACGTCGTGTTGATATTGTCCAACTCCAACGGCTTTTGGATCGATTTTAACCAATTCGGCTAATGGGTCTTGCAAGCGACGAGCGATGCTGACTGCGGAACGCTCTTCGACTTGGTAATCTGGAAATTCCTGACGTGCAATATCGCTGGCAGAATACACAGAGGCACCTGCTTCGCTGACGATGGTGTATACGACCTTACGAGGAATTTGTCGTAATTGTTCTGCCACGAATTGTTCAGACTCACGGCTAGCCGTTCCGTTCCCAATCGCCACAAGTGTCACTCCGTATTGTTCCACGATGCGACGGAATTGTCCGCCTGCTTGAGCGCGTTTGGCTTCTGAAGCTCCTACGTGAGGGTAAATCACAGACTTCCCTAGCACTTTCCCTGTTTCATCGATTACCGCTAATTTACATCCTGTACGGTACGCTGGGTCGAGCCCTAAGATGACTTGGCCTTTCATTGGCGCTTGTAATAATAAGTTCTTCAAGTTCTCCCCGAAAATCGCAATCGCTTGTGTTTGCGCCTTTTCACTTAATTCATTACGGATTTCGCGTTCAATCGCTGGTCCGATGAATCGTTTGTAGCTTTCTTCAATCGCGCCTTCGACAATCGGTGCAGATGGTGAAGAAGGATTTTTAATTTTCTCTTCTTTAATCTTTGTAAGAGGATTTGTCACATCGACTTCAATCGTCACACGCACTACGTCTTCTTTTTCTGCACGGTTTAAGGCAAGCACGCGGTGAGGAACGATGGATTTCACTGGCTCTTCGTAGTCATAGTACATTTCGTAGACTTTCTTCTCGTCGAGCTCTTCTTTCTTCACAACAGACTTCACGATACCATTCTTTTGCGTAAATTGACGTAATTGTTTACGGTATTTTGCTTCATCGGAAATCCATTCAGCGATAATTTCTACAGCACCGTTAATGGCATCTTCGACCGTTAGAATCGCTTTTTCTTCATTAATAAAAGTGGCCGCTTTTTCCTCTACAGAATCCTTCGTCGTCATGAGTAACCATAATGCAAACGGCTCTAGTCCTGCTTCTTTAGCAATCGTTGCCTTCGTACGGCGTTTTTGTTTATACGGACGATAAATATCTTCTAATGCCATTAAAGTTGTCGCCTTGCTTAATGCAGCCGTAATCTCTGGTGTGAGTTTGCCTTGTTCGTCAATAAGACGGCTAATTTCTTCTTTTCGTTTTTCGAAGTTTTCCAAATAACGTTGGCGCTCTTCGATTTCACGGATTTGCACCTCATCTAAAGAACCGGTTTGGTCTTTACGATAACGTGCAATAAACGGTACGGTATTCCCATCTTGTAAGAGACCTAATACCGTATCGATTTGTTTTGGTTTATATTGAGTGAGTTCTGCCTTCACAAGCGCTACGGAACGCTCGTAAGCAGTGATTTCAGTTGTTTGTTCTGTCATAGTCAACTCCCTTTCTGTCTCCTCTATCCTATCATGAAATAAAAGGAAAAGCACCTAAGCAAAAATACCTAGGTGCCCTATTACGGCTAAAGTTCAATAAAATTGTTCAATATCAGCTGATTGTTACTCTTATAGAAGAGCTAAGATAATGAAGTTAAGGATGAATAATCCTGTAGCAATCCATAAAATTGGGTGAATGTCTTTTGCTTTACCAGTAATGACTTTCACTAAGCAGTAGAAGATGAATCCTGCTGCAATCCCGTAAGAGATACTGTAGCAAAGTGCCATGAAGATGCCGGCAAAGAACGCTGGAATGGCTTCGTCCAATTCGTCCCATTTCACATCTGCGAATGAAGAAAGCA
>CALALK010000237.1 GCA_937923125.1 uncultured Carnobacterium sp. | reverse complement strand
ATCTACTTCAAAAGTATGGTTGGCAATCACTAAAGGTCCATCAAAGCGGAATGGAATGAGACGTCCTAATGTTTTCGTACGTTTTCCAGTTTGAATCGTTTTACGAATAATATCTAAGAAATAAGAGAAATCTTCTACCCATTCATCTAATAGTTTATGTTCGTAATTTTGAACTACTACTTGGAAATCTTCTCCTTTAGGAATGACTTTTACTTGTCCATAGTGGATTGGAATTAAAGTGTCGACCTCGTCCCAATTCTCCTCAAAATATTCTTCTACAAAAGAGAGCATATCTTCTGCTTCTTTTTGATACTCTTCATCTGCCGTTAAAATCAAACGGCGACCATTCAATTCACGAATAAATTCCATAAAATCTCTCCTTTCACGTTTACTAGTGTACCTCATTTTCGAAAAATTTACCTGTATCATACCCGCAAACACTAAAAATTTGTTATACTGAATGAAAGCATGAAAGGAGCACATCGATGCAAAATAACCCTTTTTACAAGTTTTATCAAAAGTCTCTTGAAGAAAGAAAAGAAACTTTATTAAATCATCCATTATTATCTAATGAAGCGAAAGAACGACTCAAAAATGGTCTTTCTCTATCAGAATCAGTAGCAGGTCAAATGGTCGAAAATCAAATTGAAATATATGGCCTCCCCTTTGGTATTGTCCCTGAATTAATTGTAAACGGGAAAAGTTATATCGTTCCAATGGTAACCGAAGAACCTTCAGTAATTGCTGCAGCTAGCTATGCTTCGAAATTAATCAACTTAGCTGGCGGAACAACTACACTTCAAAAGAAACGAGAAATGATTGGTGAAATCGCCATTGTTCGTTCACCGCTCACATTAGACGAAGTGAAAGCTAAACTAGAGAATCAAAAAGAATCTCTATTTACAATTGCGAATAATGCTCACCCTTCTATCGTAAAGCGCGGTGGTGGTATTCGTTCTGTGTGGGTAGAAGAAAAATCTTCTGACAAGGAACGATTCTACATTTTCTACGTATCTGTTGATACACAGGAAGCGATGGGAGCAAATATGCTAAATACCATCCTCGAATCCCTTGTGTCTCCAATTGAAGCGATAACTGAGGGAGAAAGCATTATGGCTATTCTCTCGAATCTTGCAACAAACTCAGTTGTAACAGCTAAATGCGTGCTCTCTCCAAGAATCTTAGATACCAAAACAACAAAAGGCGAAGACGTTGTGGATCGTATCGTTTTAGCAAGTGAATTTTCAAAAGCAGATCCGTATCGTGCAACAACGCATAATAAAGGAATTATGAATGGAATTGATTCTGTCGTAATCGCTACAGGAAATGACTGGCGTGCAATTGAAGCTGGTG
>CALALK010000236.1 GCA_937923125.1 uncultured Carnobacterium sp. | reverse complement strand
TGGCGATTTTATTACTATTCTTGGAGGAAATGGGGCAGGGAAATCGACTTTTCTTAATGCACTAGCAGGTTCGTTTTCGCTAGATGGTGGAGAAATTTTAATTGAAGGAAAAGATGTAAGTAGTATAGTAGAACATAAGAGAGCTGGGTTTATTAGTAGAGTTTTCCAAAATCCACTTGATGGAACAGCTCCTCGTATGACTGTAGCACAAAATATGTCTTTAGCGCTTCGTCGTGGAAAAACTAGAGGTTTTAAAGTAGGTACGACAAAAGAAGATAGAAAGCTATTTAAAGAGTTATTATCAACTTTAGACTTAGGTCTTGAAGATAGATTAGATAGTGAAATGGGTCTTTTATCTGGAGGTCAACGTCAAGCTATTGCACTTTTAATGGCAACTATGACAACACCTAAACTTTTACTTCTTGATGAACACACTGCTGCACTTGACCCGAAAACACAGAAGAAAATAATGGAGCTTACTCGAGAGAAAATTGAAGAGAAAAATTTAACAGCTTTAATGATTACTCATAATATTCAAGATGCAGTCAAATATGGAAACAGAATAATAGTTCTGCACCGTGGAGAGTTAGTTCGAGATATTAGTAAAGAAGAAAAAGAAAGATTAGAACGAAAAACGCTTGAAGAGGAAATTCAAGACGAGTCCTTCACGAAGGCGCAGTTGGAAAGTAAACGTAAAGAAGTACGTGACCAATTGGCAAGTACGAAAACAAAGGCAGAACTGCTCGAAGAAGATGACAATGCAGAAGCCCTTCAACTGGAAGCAGACTTTGAACGATTCGAAGTACAAGAGTCTATTAAGGATTGGGCAACACAAGTGTATGCAGCCAAATGGATCTTGAAGCAACTGGAAGAAAAAGTCCCAACAAGAGTGCCATTGATTTTAGATGAGGCGAGTCGCATCTTTAGCAGGCTTACGATGGGGCAATATACGAAGATTCTCTTAACGGATACGCAGGCGAAGGTGCTGCAAGCAAATGGCCAGTGGATGGAAGCTTTCTATCTGTCAAAAGGGGCCTTAGACCAACTGTATGTTGCGATTCGTTTTGCTTTTATTTTCCAATTAGCGAAGAAGATGAAAATTCCAGTGTTAATCGATGATGGATTCGTCAATTTTGATAGAGAACGCCTATCGATTATGTTAGAATTAATGGAAGAGCTATCACGCGTAACACAAGTTTTTTACTTTACAACGGAAGTTCCGCTTCAGTTACCTAAAGAGAATGTACTGAAGTTAGGGGAAAGAGAAAGAAGGTAAATCATGACAAAAAAATTATATGAATACAATGTGGACGAGAGTTTTGAAATCTGCCTATTGATTAAATCTGCAGATGTGCGCATGGCAAAAAATGGCAATCCGTTTATCGCCTTCACATTCCAAGATCAATCCGGTCAAATGGACGGAAAATATTGGTCTGCCACGTCAGATGATATTGCAAAATACGTACCAGGAAAAGTGGTAGTTGTGAACGGAAAACGCGAAATGTACAATAATTCGCCACAAGTAAAAATTGTCAGCCTTCGACTTACCGATGCTTCAAAAGGGGAGCCAACATCTGCGAGTCATTTCGTAGAACATGCTCCAATGACGAAGGAAGAAATGGAAGAAGAAGTGAACCAAATCATGTTCGATATTACAAATCCATATTTGCGTCGTATCGTGCATAATATCTTGAAAAAATACCAAGAAGACTTCTTCGAATTTCCAGCAGCGAAACGTCACCACCATGCGTTTGTAGGTGGGCTAAGTTTCCACACAGTATCGATGTTACGCCTTGCTAAAGCCATCGCAACACAATACACCCAAATCAACCGTTCATTATTATATTCTGGTGTGATTTTACATGATATTGGTAAAACGATGGAATTAACAGGTGCAATCGGCACAGAGTACACTTTAAAAGGAAACTTACTCGGCCACATCGTGATCATGGATGAAGAGATTACAAAAGCCTGTGAAGAACTCGATATCGATGAAAATCAAGAAGATGTGCTTTTATTAAAACATCTCATTCTCGCTCACCACGGCAAACTCGAATACGGGTCACCAGTACGTCCGCAATTATTAGAAGCAGAAGTATTGCACCATATCGACTTGTTAGATGCGACGATTACAATGATGTCGAATGCACTCGATAAGACAGAACCAGGCGCATTCTCAGAGCGCGTATTCGGTTTAGATAACCGTTCGTTTTATAAACCATTATCCCATGAGTAAGAATAAAAGTTTGATAGTATGTGTAAATTGATAAGCCATCAATATTATCAGCAATACGCCAATCGACATTTATTTAATCGAGGTGTGAAATGAAAACATTTGGTTCAAAAAAACTATTAAAATTGATTTTACAATTTGCGATAGGCCTTGTGTTATGCGGGCTATTATGGATTGTGTTTAGTTTTACTCGTCCAAAATATAATGATGATGCTTTGTTTTCTTATGAAATCATCAATCAATCAAATCAGAATATTGAAGAATTGATTATTGGTGAATATTCTCAGAACGATATTAACTCTCCAGAGGATCGGGTGTATTTAAAAAACTTAGCAGCTAATTCTAAAACAAAAGGAGCTGTAGACATTTCTAAATCAGAAAGAAGTGTTTCTCCATTCTATATAGACTATGTATATCAAGGGAAAAGGAAAACTTTGCTAAAAACGGTATCTGTTGAAACTAGACCCAAAGGACTTCATATCACTATCACTATTAAGGAAGTGGATAACGAGGGTTACATGACGGGAACTAGCGAAATCAATTCATTTATTTTTGAAAAACGAGAATTTACTCCAGAAAGTATAAAAAGAGCTGAGGAAGCTAATACTACACCATAATTAGAAAGTGGTTAGATTGATTTAAGAGGAATTAGGCTAATTTATAGCTTAGTTCCTTTTTTGTATTGAAGTGGGTTCCTTCCTGTGCTACCATAAACACAAAAGTAAGGAGGACTGTCGATGAATCCAATAGGAACAAAAACAATTCAGACAGAACGATTACTGCTTAGACCTTTTCAACTAGAAGATGCGACCTCAATGTTTAAAAATTGGTCGAGTGATGCAGAAGTGACACATTATTTGACGTGGCCTCCGCATGAATCTGCCCTGACAACTAAAGAGAGCATTAAACGATGGGTAGACGGCTATCAAAATCCACTTCAGTTCAAATGGGCAATCGTATTTAACAATGAGGTTGTTGGTAGTATTGATGTAGTGCATTTGGAAGAAAAACTCAATGCTGTGGAGATTGGATATGCACTTAGTCGCAAATGCTGGGGAAAAGGAATTATGACAGAAGCGCTTATTGCAGTAATCGATTATCTCTTAGAAGAAGCGGGCTGCAATAGAGTAGCCGCACGTCACGATGTGAATAATCCAGCCAGTGGAAAAGTGATGCAAAAGGCTGGCATGATTTATGAAGGTACACTGCGACAATATGGCAAGAATAATCAAGGTATCTGTGATATGGCATATTATTCGATTATTAAAGCAGATAGATTGAAGTAGGAGTTAAGTATATGTGTTTGATTTGTGAGCGGATAGAGTTAATTAAGCAAGGTAAAAATCCGCATTTTGTAAAAGAACTTGAAACGGGTTATGTGGTAATAGGAGACGGACAGTATTTTAAAGGGTACACATTGTTCCTAGCCAAAGAACACGTAACGGAATTGCATCAGATGGAATATGAAACAAAAATTAAATTTCTTGAAGAAATGAGTATTGTTCAAGAAGCCGTGTCAAAAGCGTTTCAAGCTGAGAAAATGAATATCGAATTGCTAGGTAATGGTGATGCACATGTACATTGGCATCTATTTCCAAGAAAAGCAGGGGATATGAAAGGGTATGGCCATAATGGAAGAGGCCCTGTCTGGTGGGTTCCATGGGAAGAAATGTCATCTGAAGAATATCAACCAAAAGAGAATGACCTGCTTCAATTAGTCAATCGTTTAAAAGAGTATTTATAAATAGTGCAAGAAGACATCTACAAAAGTAGGTGTCTTTTTTTGTGAGCAGATAATTTTGTGATTATGAATTCGTGAGATATACTCTAATTGTAATTAAAAACATTACAGTTAGAAAGGTGATTTTATGACAACAACAGTAAAAAATATCATTATTGGTTTCGGTAAAGCCGGAAAAACATTAGCAGGATACTTAGGAAGTATTGGAGAAGACACGATTTTAATCGAAAAATCAAAAGAAATGTACGGTGGAACATGTATTAATGTCGGCTGTATTCCTTCTAAAAAATTAGCAACAAAAGCACTTCGCAAGCAATATTCAAACGAAGACGCTAGCAGCTACTATACAAAGAGCGTTCAAGAAAAGAAAGCATTGATTGCGGCTTTAAACACAGCAAACTACAACAAAGTAGACTCTGTTGAAAAAACACAAATTATCGACGGAACTGCACGTTTTGTAGATGACCATACAGTAGCTGTAGATACTGCAGAAGGAGAAAAACTCTTCAAAGCAGATCGTATTTTCATTAATACTGGAGCAACTCCTTTCGTACCACCAGTAGAAGGGTTAACAATTGGTGGAGCGATTCATACAAGCGAAACAATCATGAACTTAGAAGAATTTCCAGAAAGCCTTGTGATTATCGGTAGTGGATTTATCGGATTAGAGTTCGCTGCAACTTACGCACAATTCGGTACAAAAGTAACAGTTGTCGATGTAATCGATACGTTCCTTCCTCGTGAAGATGAAGATGTGGCACAAGCTGTGAAAGAACAATTAGAAGCTTTAGGCGTTACTTTCAACCTAGGCGTTCAATTAAAAGCAGTTCATCAAGAAGGCGGCAAAGCAGTAGTGGAAGCAACGACAGGAGAAGGTGCACCAGTTGCGTTTACAACAGATGCAGTCTTAGTTGCGACAGGTCGTCGTGCAAACGTACAAGGCCTTGATTTAGACAAAGCTGGCGTTGAATTAACAGAACGTGGCGCTATTAAAGTCAATGAATTCTTACAAACAAACGTGCCTCATATCTTTGCAATGGGCGATGTGAACGGCGGACCACAATTCACATTCGTATCATTAGATGATTTCCGTATCGTGAAACGTTTCTTAGCAGGGGATACAACATATTCAACAAAACAACGTGCGAAATTCCCAACAGCAACCTTCATTAACCCACCTTTAGCAAGCGTTGGTTTAAATGAAAAACAAGCCAAAGAAGCTGGTATCGAAGTAAAAGTAGCAAAACTTCCAGCGATGGCGATTCCAAAAGCTAAAATCTTAGGAAACCAAGTAGGATTCTACAAAGTATTAGTGGACGCTTCAACAAACCAAATCGTTGGTGCGACATTATTCGCTGAAGAAGCACATGAAGTGATTAACATTATCGCAACTGCAATGAACGCAAACTTACCTTACACAGTTCTTCGTGATCAAATCTATACTCACCCAACAATGGCAGAAGCTTTAAACGACGTATTCGGCTTAATTAAGTAGGGATCGTTATGGGAAATGACTTTATCGTAATGATTCATTGCCTAACGTACCTGGCAATTCATCACGACAATCGTTATTCAAGCAAAGACCTCGCGTTTAACGCGTGTAGCAACCCGGCGATTGTTCGAAAATTGATGAGCCAAGCAGTGAAGAAAGGTTGGGTGTCAACCACTGCGGGGAAACAAGGGGGCTACCAATGGCAAGGCAATCCAAAAAAGGTGAAACTCGGAGAAATCTTCTTATTAGTATCCGAGGATGAACGCTTGGAAAAAGCCTTCAAAGAAGCTGCTGACCCAACCTGCCTTGTGAGCACCCGAATGGGAAGCGTTATGGGCAAATTGCAAGAAGAACAAATCCAACAACAAATTAATTTCTATAACAAACGCACCATCCAAGACATGATTGATGGTGTCCAAACTGAATGTCACTAGTAAAGACCGAGCAGCCGCTCGGTCTTTTTAAGTAATCATTATAATGTATACATTATAATGATTTTTTTATTTTTAAAGCATAATAACTTAAAAGTATTTAAAAATGATAACTTTTAAGTTATAATAATAGTGCGATAATTTTAAGAGAGTGGGAGTGAGAAGATGAGTGAAACAGCAATTGGAAGTAATTGGACAGATGTTAGAAATGATTTATTTACCCAAGAAGAAATCGCAGCTACTGATTTAAGAGTTGCTATTATTAGTGAACTTATTCGCGCCAGAAAAGAATTAGGAATTAGCCAAAAACAATTAGAAGAATTAAGTGGAGTGAAACAACCCGTTATCGCTCGAATTGAAACTGGGAAAAGTACGCCACAACTAGATACCTTATTAAAGATTCTAGGGTGTTTAGGAAAAACACTAGCAATTGTGCCATTATCAAAGTCTGAGGTGAAGTAGAACAGTTAAACTCAAAATTATCATATATGATAATTTTGAG
>CALALK010000235.1 GCA_937923125.1 uncultured Carnobacterium sp. | reverse complement strand
ATACGAGGATTACAATACCCCGCATCAACTCCCGCTCTACGAGGATAAGGAGACGATGCCCGGTGAATGGTACATCGATATTTTAGCGGTCTATCCCAAATATCGTCGCATTGGAATCGGCCGTAAATTATTGGTCGAAGTAGAAAACTTAGCGCGTCAACAAGGGGCTACAAAAATCGCCCTCAACTGCGAAAAGGACAATACAAAGGCCTACAAATTATACGAAAAACTAGGCTACACGCCTGAAAGTGAACGCGTCTTAAGTGGTCATCCGTATTATCATATGACGAAAGCCTTATAAAAAAACTCTTTGGACAAAATCGTTCAAAGAGAGAATTGTTAAAATGTAACTTATATGTTACATTTTGCTTTTTTACAAAATGAAAAAGAGACTCGAAATTTCGAGTCTCTTATTTTTGCTTCTATGATTATTTTACAGAGGCTTGACGAAGGTTGATGGTCCGTCCGAATGGAAGTACTTCGAATCCGTCTACGTTTTCAGCAAGTAAGTAGCTTTGGCTTGCTTGGTAGATTGGAGCAACAATCGCATCATCCATCACGATTTTTTCTGCTGCAATCATTTGTTTGTAACGTTCTGCTGGCTTCGTTGCGTATGTTGTTTTCACTTCAGCAACAGCTTTATCGTAGGCTTCACTTGAGTAGTTCGCGAAGTTGATTCCGCCACCTGTTACGTATTGTTCTAAGAAGTTTACTGGGTCTTGATAGTCAGGTGCCCATGTTCCGAAGAAGAAGTCGAAATCATCTGCACGTTGTAATTCAAGACGGTTTTTCAATGGCACTGATTTAATGTTCAATGTCACGCCTGGTAAGTTCTTTTGGATTTGCGCTTGTAAATATTCGCCGACCACTTTCGCACTACCTGCATCTGACGTTAATAAGGTCACTTCGATTGTGTCCATCCCTAATTCTTGTTTAGCAAGTGCTAATTCTTTTTGCGCTTCTTCGACATTGTAGCTGAGTAAGTCGCCACGGTCTTCCACATAATCTTTACCCGTTTCTGGGTTTTCAGCAAAACCTTTTGGAACAAGACCATTTGAAACGATTGAGCCGTCTTTTAATACGTTGTTTACAAGGGCTGCTTTATCGAAGGCCATCGCAATCGCACGACGGAAGTGTTTGTTTCCTGTAATCTTACGTTCTACGTTGAAACTCATGTATCCCATTGTTGCCTTTGGAATCGCATGGTACGTTGGTTGCGTTTTGTATTGATCAACGAATTGTTCGCTGATTGTTGTGTATTGTACTTGTTTTCCGTCAAATAATTGAACAGAAGTCGCTACTTCTTTCGATACATTCACAGTGACGTTTTGTAATTGAACGTTTGCTGCATCCCAGTAGCCGTCGTTCTTCACAAGTTTCCAAGAAAGTTCAGAACCTGTCCATCCTTCTAATTTGAACGGTCCGTTTGTCACGATTGAATCTGCTGAAGAACCGTATCCTTCGCCTTTTTCTTTCGCCACTTTTTCAGATTGTGGTAAGAAACGTGACCCTGTTAATAATTTTGGTAAATATGGAGCAGGATTTTCAAGCGTGATTTCTAATGTTTTATCATCAATCGCTTTAACTCCTAATTCTTCTGTAGATAATTCCCCTGAACGAATTTTCTTCGCGTTTTTGAACACATCAGCTGATTGCGCCACGTGTCCTTCTTTAGGGTCTACTAATTTACGGTAAGTGAAAACGAAGTCGCCTGCTGTTACAGGAGTTCCGTCAGACCATTTTGCATCACGTAATTTGAACGTATATACAAGGCCGTCCGCACTCACAGTTGGCTCTTCTGCTGCCATTCCTAATTCAACTTTATTGTCTTTAGCGACACGATATAATCCTTCGAAAATTTGCCCTAACATATCTGAGCTCGGAACATCATCGTAGTCCGCGCTATCTAATGTTGCTAATTCTCCAAATGTTGTAATCGTTAAACTTTGTTGATTACTTGATGTCGATGTTGAATTGCCACCACATGCAGCCAAACCTAAAGAAACAAGTAGTGTTGTCATTAATAATTTGGTTGATTTTTTCATAACAATTCCCCTTTACTGGTATAATCCATCGCCTTTGCGATAGGTCCATCATAGCATGGATAACCTAACCACCAAAATTTAATGCCTATGATACGAGAAAAAGCGGTCAGAAACGAATCACTGGATCAAACCAACGCAAGCATCGTTAAAAACGATGTGCGTATGGTTTGGGAAGTGGACGTCGTTTCTGCTTTTTCGAGTTCGAATGCTTAGGATGTGAGGCAGAAAGACAGAAGACAAAAAAAGAGCTCACAGTGTGAGCTCTTTTTGCTTTTCTTGAATTCCAAACCATTCACACTGTGAA
>CALALK010000234.1 GCA_937923125.1 uncultured Carnobacterium sp. | reverse complement strand
TTATCGATCAAGCAGTTTGTGAAGCAGACGAAAAAGGGATTCATGGTAAAGACAGCACTCCATTCTTATTAGCGAAAATCGTTGAGTTAACAGGCGGGGAAAGCTTGAAGACGAATATCCAGCTTGTTTACAATAACGCGAAACTTGGTGCGCAAATCGCAAAAGAATACCAAGAAGGAAAATAATTCAGTACTTAAAAGTACTCTTATGGATTACTCTGTATCCTTACGGATATCTTCATATTAGCGATAACGGGGCATCGGTTCGAGCCTAAGGTCTCTCACCTTTAAAGCCTCAAAGAGGGCGTATGGATTCAAAATCCTACGCCCTCTTATTCGTTTTAATGCTATTCCCGTTATTGCTAATATAGAATCCGTGGATACGACGTAATCCATAAATGAATGATTTTCTTTTGGGATTTGTGCCCAAGGGAAGGGACTGGTGCTTCTCGAGTTAGAGAGTGCAGGAACTAAGTTTGAAGGGCGTGCTATCAACAAATCGAACTGAAAAGCAGTGATGAAGTTTGAGCGGATTTCTCTAATTTGCGAGCAATCAACCTATTTAGTAAATTTTGGATGAGTTGTATGAAACAATATAAAGCACCAAGAAGATGATAACGAAGAATCTGGTGGATTTTATTGTCGTAGTAATGGGGAAGTGCATTAAATGCGAATTAGCAGGAGTAGAAATTTATTTCTTACTCCTGCTTTGAGGCTTTAAAGGCGAAAGACGTAAGACTTGAGCCGGTGCCCCATTACCGCGACTATTAATACATCCGCAAGGATTCTCAGGAATCATCTTTTTTTAGCGAAATTTTTGTTATGCATAAATGGAAACTCTTGCAGAAAAAGTGTATACTAAATAGGTATGATTGTGAGGTGGCGAGATGGCCAATTATAGTTATCCAATTGATTTGGAATGGTCGCATGAAGAGATGAATAAAGTCATCAAACTTTGGAATGCGGTCGAAGAGGCTTACGAAAAAGGAATCCAAGTAGAAGCTTTTAAAAAAGCCTACCAAGAATTTAAAACGGTAGTCCGTAGTATCGGTGAAGAGAAGAGACTCGGTCGTGAATTCGAGGAAGCATCTGGATATAGCCTTTATCGTGTGGTCCAAGCAAGTAAAAACGCAACAAAAATTATTCGTATGGAAGGATTGAAAAAATAATGGATTTATTAGCAACACACCTATTAGTAAATGACTGGATTATGGAGGCTGGACAAAAAATCCGTCACAGCTTTGGTGAACCATTAAAAGTAGATACAAAAACAAGCCGTAACGACTTAGTAACAAACGTGGATAAAGAAATCGAACAATTCTTTATCGCTAAAATTCGTGAACAATTCCCAACACATAAAATCATGGGAGAAGAAGGTTTCGGTGACGAATTAACTTCAATGGACGGTTACGTTTGGTTAATCGACCCAATCGATGGCACATTGAACTTCGTGAAACGTCAAGAAGACTTCGGTATTATGATTGCTCTATATAAAGATGGAGTAGGTCTATTAGGCTACATTTACGATGTGATGCGTGATCGCTTCGTATACGGTATTAAAGATTACGGTGCGTACTGCAACGGCCGTCGTCTTTCAACTCCTGAAATCCACAGCATTGGCGACAGTTCAATTAACGTGAATGGATTTATGTTATTAGAAGCGACTGAAAAAGAAGCAGAAATGATTCGTAAAGCAATGGTTACTCGTACTTACGGAGCTTCTTCAATCGAGCATATTCAAGTAATTTTAGGAAAATCTGTAGCGTATGTTTCTACATTATTAGCACCTTGGGATATCGCACCAGGAATGGTGATTGCTAAAGAATTAGGATTACACTACAGTACAGTGGATGGAAAAGAAGTGGACTTCTTAGTTCCTAACAAAAAGACAACAGGTGTTATCTGTTCTAAAGATATTGCTGACGAAATTATCGCAGCATTTAAATAAAAATGAGTGGAGGGGCGTAAGTGATTACGCCTCTTTCTTTTAAAGGAGAACGTATGAATATTGCAGTTTATTGTGCGGCAAGCCAAAGTAATTGCCCTGCATTTGACAAAAAGACAGAAGAACTAGGGAAGTGGATGGCAAAACACAACCACACGCTTGTCTATGGTGGTGGAAATACTGGACTAATGGGAGTGGTTGCGACTGCCGTGATGAAGGAAGGCGGCAAAGTCATTGGCGTGATGCCGCAGTTTTTTGTAGACCGTGAAATTGCGAAACAAGATATCACGAAGCTTCATATTGTCGATACGATGTCCGAGCGTAAAAATCAGATGATTGCACTCAGTGAAGTGTACATTGCGCTTCCTGGTGGTCCTGGTACCCTTGAAGAAATCGCAGAAGTGGTTTCTTGGGTACGTGTAGGCCAAACACAGGGGATTTGTATTTTCTATAATATGGAAGGCTACTACGATCATTTAGAAGCCTTTTTCGACAAAATGGTGGAAACGAACTTACTAAGCGAAGAAGACCGAAGTCAAATTCATTTTGCGAAAACTTTGGCGGAAATTGAAACGTTGATTGAAGCTTATAAAAAGCGTTAGAAGTGATTCTAGCGCTTATTTTTAATAGCGAAAAGGGTAGAACTTTGCTATAATAAAGGATATGAGTTTAAGGGAGGGCAATGAATGGAATTAGAAAAAACAACGCAAATGAACTTGCTTGTAGAGTTCTATGGCAGCCTTTTAACCGATAAACAACTCGAATATATGGAGCTCTATTATGGGGATGATTATTCGCTTGGTGAAATCGCCGAAGAATTTGACGTGAGCCGTCAAGCAGTATATGATAATATCCGCCGCTCGGCAAAGTTATTAGAAAACTACGAAGAGAAATTACATCTAGTCGCTGATTTCTATAAACGCCAAGAGCACTATGATGAATTAGAAAAAGAGATTCAAAAAAACTATCCTGAGGCAA
>CALALK010000233.1 GCA_937923125.1 uncultured Carnobacterium sp. | reverse complement strand
GTTAATGATGGGATAAATGCGTTATAAACGTCCCCAATACCACCGAAAGTAGAAGGAGCATTCCAAATGACACGAATTGCACGAACAACTCGTCCAAATTCTTTAGCTAATTCAGCATCTTCTGTATGAATTGCTGCTGAGTGTCCTAAACCATGGAATTCAACCATTTGACGTGCTTTTTCAATACCGTCTTCACGAGATTCTGATTTAAGCACTGCAATTACTGGAGAAAGTTTTTCACGAGTTAAAGGTTCTTTTTCGCCAACTTCTTTACATTCTGCAGCAAGAATGTTAGTTCCTTCTGGAACTGAGAATCCAGCTTGTTCTGCGATCCATGCTGCTGGCTTACCAACGATGTTCGCATTTAATTTAGCACCAGCACAGTTTTTGCCGTTTGCTTTTACGCCGAAGCAGAATTCTTCTAATAATGCTTTTTCTTTTTTGTTTACAAAGTAAGTGTGATAGCTCTTTAATTCTTTAACAAAATCATCGTAAATTTCTTTATCAACGATTGCTGCTTGTTCAGAAGCACACACCATACCATTATCGAATGATTTACTCATTACGATATCGTGAGCTGCTTGACGAATGTTAGCAGATTTTTCAACATAAGCTGGAACGTTCCCCGCACCTACCCCAAGAGCTGGTTTTCCGCAAGAGTATGCAGCTTTAACCATGGCATTACCACCTGTTGCAAGGATAGTAGCAATTCCATCGTGGTTCATTAAAGCGTTTGTGGCTTCAATAGATGGATGTTCGATCCATTGAATACAGTTTTCAGGAGCTCCTGCTGCAATTGCTGCATCGCGAACGATTTGAGCGGCATGTGCAGAACTTTGCTGAGCTGATGGATGGAACGCAAAGATGATTGGGTTACGTGTTTTTAAAGCGATTAATGATTTGAAAATTGCAGTTGAAGTTGGGTTTGTTGTAGGTGTGATACCACAGATAACCCCTACTGGTTCTGCGATTAAAGTTAATCCAGTTACCTCATCATCTGAAATAACGCCAACTGTTTTAGTATGACGCATGTTGTGCACCACGTGTTCACAGGCAAATAAGTTTTTCGTAGCTTTATCTTCGAAAACCCCACGTCCTGTTTCTTCGATTGCATGTTGTGCTAATACACCGTGTTGGTCTAACGCAGCAACTGATGCTTTTGCCACAATGTAGTCAACTTGTTCTTGATTTAACAAGCGGAATTCATCTAAGGCTTTCAACCCATTCTCCACGAGACGGTTGATTTCTTGTTGTACTTGGTTGTTGTTTTTTTCTTCACTCACTTGTGATTTCCCCCAGTGTTTGTTATTTTTATCACATTCTTATCTTACACTATTTTTGTAAAAATGTAAACTATTTTCAACGAAAAAATATCCTTTGAAAACAGATTCATTTATTTTCATTTCCCCTTTCATAATAAATTCCTAACCTATATCTTCATTTTAATCATTATTCCTAAAATATCAATACTTTTTGCGGATTTTTTGAAAGCCTTTCCTTATTTTTAGTATAAAAAAAGAAGCTTAGCAAATGCTAGCTTCTTATTAAAACAATTCACTTAAATTGATGTCTTCAAGTGTGATTTCTTTATTGGTTTGTGCTTCTAAAGATTCAAAATCAAAGTACTCATTAATGTTTAATTGATTAATCTGAAAGATTTGCTCAAACAGATTATCAGGAAGAGTCTTCTTCCAACGATAATCAGCAAAATAATGTGCGAGATCTTCCGTTTGAATTGTTGTATATCCTAAATCATTAAACTCACTAACTTTATAATACAACCAAGTTTTAAATTGATTTTTTAAACTCTCTTTATCCATCGACTACTCTTCTTCAGTTGCTACTTCATCAGTATAAACTTCATTATTGGTTGCAGCAGATTCAGTAACAACATGATGAATCGCAGCGCGTTCGAATGTAAGGATAACTCCTTCGCAATCTAGGTCGACTGTTTTATTTACAGTATCAATGTTATCAATTACACCGTGCAATCCACCGATTGTAACTACTTTATCTCCAATTTTCATCGCTTCTCTTTGCGCTTGAATTTCTTTAGCACGTTGACGTTGTTTACGTCCGAAGAACCAGAACGCTCCCCCTGCTACAACAACATATGCAATTAATAATGTCATTTGATTCATAATCTTACCTCATTTCCAATTTCTATGTTCTTACTTTATCAAAAAAGTCGCTTTATTTCTATATTCTTTAGAAATTTCTAGCATTTTCTTTGTTGAAACCATATTCTTCAAAGAACGCTTCTCTAAACTCTAATAAGTTATCATCCATAATCGCTTGGCGAACTTGCTTCATTAAGTTTAATAAGAAGTACAAGTTATGATAACTTGTTAAGCGCAATCCGAATGTTTCGTCTGTCTTAAATAAATGACGGATGTAAGCACGTGTATAATTACGACATGTGTAACAATTACATTTCTCATCCAATGGACGGAAATCACGTTCGTATTTCGCGTTCTTGACTACAAGACGGCCAGAACTTGTCATACATGTACCATTACGAGCAATACGTGTTGGTAGTACACAGTCAAACATATCTACTCCGCGAATGACACCATCGATTAATGAGTCAGGTGACCCCACTCCCATTAAATAACGAGGTTTATTAGCTGGAATGAGTGGTGTTAAGTAATCCAACACTTCATTCATCTCTTGCTTTGTTTCACCAACCGACAATCCACCAATAGAATATCCTGGGAAATCTAATGAAATCATATCTTTAGCATGAGCGATACGTAAGTCTTTATAACCAGCACCTTGTAAGATTCCGAATAACGCTTGTGTATCTGGTGATTTATGAGCCTTTAATCCACGCTCTGCCCAACGAGTTGTACGAGCAATCGAATCTTTCACATAATCATGTGTATGGTGGAAATCTGGGCACTCGTCAAAACTCATAATGATGTCCGCACCTAGTTTATTTTGTACATCGATTGAAATTTCAGGAGATAAGAATAATTTAGATCCATTTAAATGATTTCTAAAATGAACTCCTTCTTCTTCAATACGACGCATATCGCTCAGCGAGAAGACTTGGAAACCGCCTGAGTCTGTTAAAATCCCTTTTTTCCAATTCATGAAGTTATGGAGTTTACCGGCTTCATCTACAATATCTGCACCTGGACGTAACCATAAGTGGTATGTGTTACTTAAAATGATATTTGCGCCCATTTCATCTAGCTCTTCCGGAGACATTGATTTCACGGTAGCAAGTGTCCCAACCGGCATAAACATCGGTGTAGGGAAAGTACCATGCGGTGTTATAATTTCTCCAAGACGAGCGCCTGTATGTTTTTCTGTTTTAATCAGTCTATATTTTACTGCAGGTTCTGTCATTTTATAAATCCTTTCTTCGTTTCATAACTATCTAACTGTACTCTACAAATCACAAAAAGTCCAATAAAAACGGGAGTTAGCTCGCGCTTCACTCCCATTTTCTTCTATTATATTAGTCTACAATTTTTGTATAATTGTAACTTGGCTCTTTTAATTTTTCGTCAAAGCCTACTTCTAAATTATGCCCTTGGAAAAACCATTCATCCCCTGTTTCCACAAAATAGGTAATGCCGTTTTCTACTACACTTACATAAGGATTACTTGGAGCATCTACTTCAACAGCTAGAGAGAATCCTTCATGAATAGGACTGCATCCGTATACCTTTCCTAGGAAACGAACACCACGTTCTTTAGATACACCCATTTCTTCTTCAAACCATGCTTGCGCTTTTTTATCGATTGTTAATTGCATTGTATCCACTCTTTCCTTTAATTTACTCTCTCATTCTATCATAAAACAGTAAAAAGTCAGTAAAGTTTGCTCACTTATTTCCTGTATATATGAATGAAACGCAATTTAGAGAAGTTAAACTTGTGAATCCATTAGACTCATAAAAAGAAACTGTTTTCTGTGAATCATCAGTTGCTAGTTGAATTTGATACACATTCTTGTACTTTTCTAGAGTCTGTTGTAACAATTTTGTTCCAATTCCCTGATGTTGGTATGCTGGATACACTAAAATATCTTGAATAAACAAAATTGACGCTCCGTCTCCAACAGCGCGTAGTACACCAATAAGTTTTCCTTTTTCATTAAGGACTGCTAATATATGAAGAGAATTTTCGTAAGCTTCTTTCAGCATTACTGGGTTCTGTGTGTAATTTGTCCAACCTACTGCTTCATATAAAGGCAAAACCTCTTCTAAAGTGACAACTGGATTTTCAACATAACGGATCATTTGATTCAACCTCTTTCTATCATAATCACTTACTATACTTTCATAAAAAATTATAAATAAAAAAACCGGAATCCACAATAGTGAATTCCAGTTTTGAAATTGTCTAATAAGATTAGCCAAGTTTGTTATAGTATTCAACGACTAGTGATTCGTCAACTTCAGAAGTTAACTCGTCACGTAATGGTAGACGGTTTAATGAACCTTCTAATTTATCTTCGTCGAAAGTAACGAACTCTGGACGACCATATAAAGCTTCTAAAGCTTCTTTAATGATTGTTAAGTTACGTGATTTTTCACGAACACCCACAACATCGCCAACTTGTACTTGGAATGAAGGGATATCTACGCGTTTACCGTTCACAGTGATGTGACCGTGGTTTACTAATTGACGTGCTTGACGACGAGTAGTTGCTAAACCTAAACGGTATACTACGTTATCTAAACGTTGTTCAAGAAGAACCATGAAGTTTTCACCATGTTTACCTTCTTTAATTTTGCCAGCTTTTTTGAATAAAGTAGCAAATTGACGTTCGTTCATACCGTACATATGACGTAGTTTTTGTTTTTCTTGTAATTGTTGACCATACTCAGATAATTTTTTACGGCTGTTTGGTCCGTGTTGACCTGGTGCGTATGGACGACGAGCGATTTCTTTTCCTGTTCCTGAAAGTGAAATGCCTAAACGACGAGATAACTTCCAGCTTGGTCCAGTGTAACGTGACATTGAACATTCCTCCAATAATTGTTTATTTTTTTGGAGTAAAATAATCGCGAAATCTTCGATTCGTGCAGTCACTACAAGGGTTCACCTTTGCAGCCGCGGTTACTACCTTACCCTAAAGGCTAGGACTGTTGACGAGCTTCTATATTTCTGCTGCATATTTTACACAAAAAGTATTGTACCCTATTTCCTATGAAAATACAAGGATTTTACTTCACTTCCCACTCAAGAGATAAGTGGCAACATTTTTGTTCATCTGATTCCAATTGATGTAATGTTTGAACCCCGTTTTCAGTTTGTCGAATTTCATAAAAACTCTTAACGGTAGCTTCAGGTAAAATTTCCTTATCATATTTTACAAGAACTGATTTTAATGAATGAGTCTTAATAAAGTCCATCCCCAGGCTATCCATTACCCAATCAAAATACTTCGCGTTATTCACATGATGATTATAATCGATATCATTGAGGCGAACACGGTAAGTTTGAACACTTGCGTTGTCTAAATCAATTTTTGGAACTCTTGGATTACGACGAGTATCTTTTTTATTCTCAATTGGATATTCACTTAATACTTCTTCATCTAGTGAAATGAGTTTTCTCTCTTCAATATTAATCATTGAAAATGTCGTTAATGCGTCTACTAGTACTTCTTCGTCTAGAGACAAAATCGTATAACGACGGAACGTAAAGAACTTGTTATATCCAACTGGTTCTGTCTCGATAATAATTTCTTCTTCTAATTTTGGAAGGCGATTGACCGTTAATTGGTTTTGAATCACAATCCACGATAATCCTTTTTGATAGATCAAATCAGGATGTGCTAGACTGCGTTCTTGTTTACGCGATGCAAGCATCATAATCCCAACGACATGGCTAAGAGATAATTCCCCTTTCCAATTACACTCATAGGCCTTCACAACATGATTCATACGACAAATTGATTCTACCATAGTACATCCTTTCGTAATTGACTAGTTCCACACATCGACACTATCTGTATTCAATACTGAAACAATTTCATGCCCCTTGAATAAGATAATATAGTCGGTTGGTAAATGCATTATTTCATATAATTCTGGGTAATCTGGAAAGATTTCATACGCTTGATTTCCTTCTAGCGGTTGCGGATCAATCGTTTGATCGATTGGAGCAATATACCAAGTTTCGTCATCAAAACGGTGTGCATACCACTCATCTACTTCAAAAGTATGGTTGGCAATCACTAAAGGTCCATCAAAGCGGAATAGAATAAGACGTCCTAATGTTTTCGTACGTTTTCCAGTTTGAATCGTTTTACGAATAATA
>CALALK010000232.1 GCA_937923125.1 uncultured Carnobacterium sp. | reverse complement strand
AGAAGCCAAGAATGATTTCACAGTGTGAAGTCATTCTGCTTTTATTGAATTCCAAATCATTCACACTGTGAATGATTTCTCGCAAAGTTTATTAGACTTTCTTGAATCACGAGTGATGAAAAGAAAGTCAATAAACCACTGCGAAGAGCGCTCAGGACTCAACTACTGCATTTTAGTAATTGCACATAGCCCTGAACTCCCCCCTTGTCTTTCTCTTCCATCTCCATTACCATAGAACTAACAAGAAAAAGGAGTTTTTCATATGCACAAGAATCGTGTTCGTGGTTATAATAAACGTTTTTATCCCGGGGTGGCCTTAATCGTGGCGGCTATGCTTTGCCTTGTTTTTGCATTAACAAGACTGAACGTTCCATTATTACAACTACAAAATAAATATTTTAACCTAAAGGAAATCACTAAAAATGAAGATTCTATCTTAAAGGTGACTGGTATCGACAAGCACTCCGTCCAAAACTCGGGCTTTGGAAAATGGTCGCTTTATATCGTCTCTTATTTAGAAAAAGATTCTCATGGAAACGAAACGACACAATACATCGGGTTAGAACTAGACAAAGACACTGCGCAACAATTAATTGATAAGAAGAATACATTAAGAGATCATCCTGAAAAAATTGCGGGTACCTTTGTTGAGCCAGAATTTCACGATAAGAAAGTGATGGATTATAGCTATCGTACCCAAGATGCGATGGAAAAATACATCAAAGCCCCACTTTCACGTCGTTATCAGAACTATTTATCGATTAAACCAGGAAAGGAAACACAAAAACTATTCCTAATCATCTCTCTCGTCCTCTTCATTCCAGGACTAGCACTCTTGTATTTAGCGCATAGACATCAAAAATTTGCTGAAGCATACAATAATCTATTTGCAGGTTATCCAGATACTGAAGAAATCGTCGCTGCCTATCCGGAATTAAGAGGAAAACGAATCATTACATTAGCAAAGAATGCTACCTACGCAGATAACGGAACCAACGTCTTTATTTACAAAGACTTCTTCTTCACAACCGCTACTGGTTTAGCAATCTATCGTTTAACAAAAGCGAAAAGCGTGTATCACTACCAACAAACTTTGTATCCTGAAAATGGGAGCCCCTACAACAAATCATTCCTCGTATTTGAAACGAATGATCCAGATACTCTCGTTAGAACGAAGAGGATTGAAATCCATAACATAGGTGAAGAAACCGATGCTCACTTACAACCTTTCTTTGATACATTAAGGAAAGAGTTCCCTCATATTGAAATCGGCAAAACAAAAGAAAACAAAAAATAAGGAGTCCACTGAGGCTCCTTATTTTTTTCAACACGAAATTATCATATATGATAATTTCAGTATTCGAATAAAGTCACTTGCAAAATGCTATTTTCTAGAGTATTATAGCTGTATTATATCTATATTATCGAAAAGAGGGTTATATCATATGACAGAAAATCGTAATCACGGCTTTAGAATTCGTTTTTACTTCGGACTTATTTTAATTATTGCCGCTTGCGTCATCGGATTTTTCAACTTCCAAAAACCAGACGCTAAAAAAATCTATGAAGACGGAAAAGCTCTTCCCTTCAGTTCAAGCAATGACGATAAAGAATCAGCTCTAAAAATTACTGATATCTCAAAAGAACCCGTCATCGAAGTAGATAAAGGAAAAACCTATATCTACATTGTTGAATATGAAAAAGCAGGTACTTCAAAAGGCAAAGAACCTGGTTATATCGGTCTTGAATTAACAAAAGAAGATGCTGCAAAATTAGTCGCAAAAGCTGATACAATGCAAGACAATCCAGAATATGTTTACGGTACAATCATTTATTCATACCGTAATAAACATGCGATTCAAAACTACAGCGACTTAATTACTCAAGCGTTCAAAAACTATAACCTTCTACAAGCTGGTGCAGATACACAATTCTACTTCTCTCAAACAGAAGCTAGCTCTGCAAAAAAAGGTGGATTAATGGTTGCGGCAGGTCTTACACTCGCAGGGCTTGTATTTATCGGTTTAGCGTTCTTGAAACGTAAAAAAGTTGGTGCGGCTTACGACGAAATGTACGCTGCTTACCCAGAATTACGTGGCAACTTAGATTTACTACGTACAAACGCTACTTATGCGGATGACGAAACATATGTATATATCTACAAAAACCACTTCTTCACTACTTGGAGCGGATTAGAAGTATACGACTTAACAAAAGCAAAACGCGTTTACCACTATCAGTTATCACACAAGAGATACGGAATTACAACGAACATTGAATCATTCCTAATCTTCTTGTCAGACGACAGATCATACAAAGGTAAGAAGAAGAAAATCGAAATTAAGAACATCGGTGAAGAAACAGATGACTTCTTACAACCATTCTTCCGTGCAGTTGCCCAAGAATTCCCTAACACAGCTGTGGGGTATGAAAATAATAGACCGTTTTAGGCAGAAAGACAGAAGCTTAAAAAAGACTCGCAGTGCGAGTCTTTTTTGCTTCGTAGTCTTTCGCCCGCAAAGTTTATTAGACATTCTTGAATCACGAGTGATGAAAAGAATGTCAATAAACCACTGCGTTGAAGTGGATGCGGATAATTATCAGAAAGAAACGCGAAAGTATGAGCCCGAGTTCAACTCCACAGGATACGAAAAAAGGCGCTTAGAAAAAAACGATAAGGTTACAGACAGAATCGTCTATATACCTTATCGTTTTTTATTTTGCTAAATATACCGAAATAAATTGACTAACAATGGTGAAGTAAACCAAAACGGATGTTAAGTCGTTAACGGTTGTAATAAATGGTCCACTGGCAATCGACGGATCAAAGTTAAATTTCTCCAACGCAAATGGAATACAAGTCCCTGTTAATGCCGCTACGAAAATCGAAGCAAACATCGCAAAGCCAATAATACCACCAAGAACGATGCTACCGTGCCATAGACTCACAATCCCGAATACCATTCCCCCGGAAATCAACCCGATACCAAAGCCTGTTGCCCCCTCTTGCACGAGTACTTTCCAGAAAGACTGTTCCTCTTCGTGAAGACCAATCTTACGAATCGCAACGGCAAGTGATTGCGTCCCTGTATTCCCGGCAGTACCTGTAATCAATGTAATAAAGATGGCAAAAATACTTGCTTGTTGAATTATCGGTTCATAATGTCTAAAGAGGACTGCGGTCACAGTCCCCATGATGAGAAGCGTCACAATCCCCGGAAGACGGTTGACAATCCCTGCCCACACGCCTTGGTGCGCTTCATCAACGTTTACCCCGGCAAGACCTGAATAGTCACTCGTCGCTTCTTCTTCGATAACGTCTAAGGCATCATCGACCGTGATAATCCCTACCAGCGTATTCGTATCGTCGACTACTGGAATGGCAAGGAAGTCGTAGTCTTTAATCGTTTGTGCCACTTCTTCTTGCGCATCATTCACGTGTACTGTTACGACACGGTCAATCATGATATCCTTGACGAGTTTTTCGTCTGGTTTCACGATTAAGTCTTTCAACGTGAGAATCCCTGTTAAATGATTTTCATCGTCAGTGACATACACATAGTAGATGGTTTCAGCGTCTTCGGCAAAACGTTTTACCGTTGACATCGCTGTTTTTAATGTATCTGATTCATGCACGTAGATAAATTCTGTTGTCATCATCGCCCCTGCAGTATCATCATCGTAGTTTAATAATTGACGAAGTTCTGTCGCCGTTTTATGCGGCATTAAGCGTAAGTAGGTGCGGACATTTTCTTCCCCCACTTGCTTCAATACGTCTACCGCGTTGTCGGAATACATTTCCGCAAGCATTCGTGAGGCATAGGCTTCATCCATCTCGCTTAAATATTTTTCAACATCCTCTACGTCTTCTTCTAGTAGTTCGAACACCATTGCCATTTCTTCAGGAGTCAGAAATTGGTAGGCTAATTTACGTTCTTCCAGCGTTAAACTTAAATAAATTTGCGCCTGGTCGTACGTATGATTCTCAAAGAAAATCTCACGGAACTGTTGTTTATCTTCCGTTGCCAAGGTGTGTTGAATTTGCTCTAAAATATCTTCAAATTCATATACGATTTCGCTCAATGGTGATTCTCCTCTCTTTATTGCTTGTGGGCTTTAATCCACTCGTCCATATCTTTGGGCAGTGGCGCCACAACGGTAATTTCTTTTTTCGTCATTGGATGAATAAACGTGAGTGAGTGACAATGCAAGGCTTGACGGTCTAAAATCTCGTCTTTCACCCCACCATATAAATCATCTCCCACAAGTGGTGCCCCAAGCCATGAGAAATGAACACGAATCTGATGCGTACGCCCAGTGTGTAATAAAATCTCGACAAGGTTCGCTCCAACAAGCGTTTCTTTCTTCCAATATTCGGTTAGCGATGGTTTCCCATCTTCTGATACACAACGATTAATAATCGACCCAACATGCCGACCAATCGGCGCATCAATCATGCCATGCTCTTCTAACCTTGCTGTATCATGCACAATTGCTAAATACTTCTTCTCAATGGTTTTGTCTCGTAAGGCTTGGTCCATCCACGCATGTACAACGCGGTGTTTGGCAAACATCATCACTCCCGTTGTATCACGGTCAAGACGCGTCACCACATGCGTAATTTGGTCCGCATAACCACGTCTCTTATAGTATCCTTTCACACGATTCGCCATCGAATGGTCTGGATGCAACTTCGACGGAATCGAAGCCGTTCCAACAGGCTTATTGATAATGAGTAAATAATCATCCTCATACAAAATATCAATCGGCACTTCACTTGGAATCACGGTCTCATGTTCTCCAGACGGCGGAATCACCATCGTAAGAACATCTCCAGGTTGGAGCGTCTTTAACACAATCTCATGACGACCATTCACAAGTAAGTCTCCATGCGCTTTGACATGAGCAAGAAAGGTTCTTGAAATCCCCACTTCTTGCAAGAAGGACCGCATCATCATCGGATACTCGTATGGGTAATTCCACGTTAAAATCAACGGACTTCCTCATTTCCGCGACAGTTCACTTCACGCGAACCGATAAACGCATCTTCCACACGATCCCAGAATGGTGTATGACGATACGCCGCAAACGAAATGCGCTCATGACTAATTTGTAATTGAATTTCTTCAATCTCATTAGCATCATACGTTAAATGGTCAATCGCCATCACCATGCCCTCTTTACTTTCAGGACGTAGTGTTAAGACATTATCTTTCGCAAAAATCATCGGCGAACTAAGAGTACGATACACACGATTATTAATCGACGCCATCTCTGTCATCTGCATCACTTCTGCACGCGGATGCACAACGGCACCCCCTAGAGACTTGCTGAGACCTGTTGATCCAGTTGGCGTTGCCACACAAAGCCCATCTCCACGGAAGTTTTCGAATAACTCGCCATTAATATACACTTCGCATAAAAGCGTGCCATTCACTTTACGTAAGGTTGCCTCATTCAAAGCGGCATAGCGAATGACATCTCCACTTTTGAACTTCACATTCACATCGAGCAATGGATAGCTCACATGCTCTCCTTTGTCATGTTTCAAAGACTCGATTAATTGATCCACTTCGAAGTCACGCCAATCCGTGTAAAAACCTAAGTGACCTGTATGAATCGCCACAAAACGGATACTGTCTAATTGATTGCGGTAATGATGAAAAGCCCCTAAAAGCGTTCCATCTCCGCCGACCGTAATCACGACATCCGGATGCTCGTCATCACGCTCAAAACACCCTTCTTGGCATAAGCGGTCGAAGGCATTCATGACTGCTTTTGTTTTTTCTGTTTGGTTTCCATATAAACCGACTTTCATCATGAGTCCCTCCGTTTCTTACGTTTACGCTGATTTTCTTTATTAATCGCAAAAATATATTGCGCTTCTTGAATCTCTTCTCTGATTTGAGACATCTCTTCATCAAGCAAGAACGCCGCTTCTGCAGCACGTTCCAAACGCTCATGAATCGTATCAGGGAATTCCCCTTTATATTTATAGTTTAATGAGTGCTCAATCGTTGCCCAGAAATTCATCGCTAGCGTACGAATTTGAATTTCCACAAGGATTTTTTCTTCTCCTTCGATTCGTTGCACTGGATATTCCAATACAATATGGTACGAACGATAGCCACTCGCTTTTTTATTTTGAATATAGTCACGTTCAATTACGATATCAAAGTCATTTCGCTGACGAATCAAGCGAACCACTTCATAAATATCATCCACGAACTGACACATAATGCGAAGCCCTGCTATATCTTGTACACCTTCAAGGAATTCTTCTCTAGGAATATTACGAACTTGCATCTTTTCTACAATACTCTCTGGAGTCTTCACACGGCCCGTGATAAATTCAATCGGTGCATGCTTTCCTTCCTGACGATACTGACGTCTAATTCCCTTTAATTTAATTTTTAATTCCTCTATTGCTTGATAATACGGAGCTAGAAAGGCTTCCCAGTCTTCTACAAGGGGTGTTTCCCATGTTTCCATATTTTCACCTACTTTTTTTCATTTCCGTTCTCTATCATACCATATTTTATGGGGAATCATGACAAATTAAGGCGATTTTTTTCAAATCTGTCATAAAATGAGCTACAATAGAACACTAAAGGAGGAACGGATATGCCAGAAATTGAAAAAGAGTTTAAAAACTTACTGACAAAAGAGCAATACGAGGCGATTGCGGGCGACTATCAATCAGTCTTTACAAAGGACGTCACGCAGACAAATAGTTACTACGACTACGAAGGTCTCCTCCAACAACATAAAATGGCCCTTCGCATTCGCATTGTCGAAGGAAAAGAAACCGGCGAAATCACGCTAAAGATTCCTCAAAGTAGCTTAGAGGTTCTTGAGTATACCGAAGTCCTTCCGGTAGACATTCTGAATGCGTATAATCACGACAAACAATTCACGCTTCCAACGTCCCTTCAAGAAGCATTGGAAAATAAAGGCATTACACTTCAAACCGTGAATCAAACGGCGCTTCTTACAACGCATCGATTGGAAGGTGCCCTTTCCGAAAATGAGTGGCTTGTTCTCGATGAGAGTCACTATAACGGCAAGGTAGACTATGAGATGGAAATGGAAGTTCGTAGTCTCGAACTTGGCGAACCGGTATTTTTAGGCATTTTAGAGAAATACAAAATTGAACGACGCCAAGCAGAAAGTAAAATTAAACGAGCATTGTCCACAAGATGAGTACAAACGTCACGCGTTGTGCATATTATTCTGACATTTCAACAAATTATGTTACAATGATATTACAAAGTTAGTTAGGGAACAGGGGTGTAGGATTTTGAGTACTTCAAAAACAAAAAATCTATCAGAACACACTTCACACGAAAAGATTTTCGAATTATATTTATTCGTGAATCCATTGGGATCATATTGTTATCGCTGTGAAAACGAACTATTAAAATTTGTTCGCAATTCTGAGTTTAAGGTACATTACCAATTCGTAACGTTTCATAATTTACAAACGGTTAATCAATATATGAAAAACCAAAAGCTCGATGAAACGGATTTAGATTTAAGAAACGAAATCTATACAAAAATATATGATGCAGCTCTTTCGTATAAAGCTGCCCTCTTACAAGGAAAACGTCCTGGTCGTCAATTCTTATTTGAGTTGCAACACCAAATTCATCATCACAATCGTAGTTATAACAAAGAATTGTTAGATGAAATTTTAGATAATATTGAAATTGATAAAAAAATGTTTTACGAAGATAAAGCTAGTCCTGCTGTGAAAACAGCGTATGACCGTGACTTACAAATCGCACAAGAGATGAATGTAACGCACACTCCTTCGCTTGTCATCTTCGATAATTCAAATCATTCATACGGAATCTTACTGGCCAACAGTATTACGGCTGATACCATTAGTGAAATTTGTAATGGCGAGCCTCTTCCTGAATGTCCAGAAGTCAAACGACTGGTTGAAGTTCGCTCACGCCACAACTTAGCAAAAGTCGTGAATATGAATCGTTAACATACAAAAACTCCTCCATCTGGAGGAGTTTTCTTTATAGTTAAAAGGAAAAAGAGCTCACTGTGTGAGCTCTTTTGTCTTTCTGCCTGTTGAAGTTGAACTCGACCTCGCAGAAATGGCGTGCGTTTCC
>CALALK010000231.1 GCA_937923125.1 uncultured Carnobacterium sp. | reverse complement strand
AGCTATTGTCGTTATTATGAAGATAACCGAAGGTAATCTAAGTTTTTTTATAGTACTACATAAAATAATCTTCGTACTTATTTTATTCGAATGATAATTGTTCTGATAGTTCGACAGCGCGCTTTTCAAACGTCGTCATTTCTTCCTTCAACGCTTTTTGCAGTACTTCTAGCGATACATTCACTAGCACTTTGTCTTCCACAACTCTTTCCCCATTAATCCATACATCTTGGACATTAGAGGCATTGGCCGAATACACTAAGGCCGCATACGCATCATGCACAGGGAACATATTCACAGAGGACGTTTCGACAAGCACGATATCCGCTTTTTTGCCTGCTTCAAGCGTTCCTACTTCTTTGTCGAGGCCAAGCGCTTTGGCCCCTCCTTTTGTCGCCAAAGCCACGATTTCTTTGGCAGGGAACGCGCTACGGTCCTTCAGATGCGTTTTATGGAAATTAGCTACCATTCGCATTTGTGTAAATAAATCTAGCGTATTACCACTACTTGGGCCATCCGTTCCTAATCCAACGGTCACTCCATGGTCTAGTAAGCGGCGAATCGGCGCGACTCCTTTGGCTGACTTGGTATTGGCGCCAATGCAGTGAACGACACTGACTTTTGGATACTTGGCTAGAATTTCGACATCGGATTCAGTCATCAGGATTCCATGCGCTAGGATAACCGGCACTTCGAAAAATCCAAGCGACTCTAAAAATTCGATAGGTGTTTGGTTATAGCTTTTACGGAAATAATCCATCTCGTATGTCATCTCAGAGACATGGAGCGTAATAGGAACTTGGTTTTCTTTTGCAAATTCCAGAATTGCTCTCATTACTTCTTCGGTATTTGTATTTGGAGCATGAGGAGCAATTAATGGATGCACGAGTTCGTCACCTCTCCACTTGTCAACAAAGGCTTGAGTATAGGCTAGGGCTTCATCAGTATTCCTGCTATCGGGAGTCTTCATATCGATAATCGTTTCGCCTACAAGAGAGCGCATTTTCATGTCTTTTGCGACTCTCGCAACGGCATCTTCAAAATAATACATATCACACATCGCAGTCACCCCTGCTAGTTGCATCTCTGCAATCGCATAGGCCGTACTTTTGGCGATTAAGGATTCATCAACCACTTCTTGTTCTAATGGAAACAGGAAGCGTCTGAGGCGGTCTGGGCAATCGTCTCCTAATGAACGAAACGGAATCATCCCGCAATGCGTATGAGCGTTCACGAATCCAGGAAGTAGGATTCCGCCTTTCGCGTCCTTCCATTCGTCTGCTTTATTCTCATAAAAATGTTCCATCGAACCTACTTCAACAATAGAGTGCTCCTCCATCACTAAATACCCACTTTGGTACTCTGTAAAGGCATCATCCATCGTTAAAATCCATGCGTTTTTATACCCGATTCTCATCATTGCTTCTCCTTTCATGTCTTCTTTATTCTAATTGAATTCCATTATAAGAACAATCAAAACTCGCATTAGAAGAACAAAGCCGCCAGTCTAACAACTATCTAGCGGCTTCGTCTATTCTTTATTCTGATCTGTCCTTAAATAGAATTCAGCATTCTATTGGTTTAAAATTTTATTCCATTGGTCAATCCAAGCTTTAAGGTTTTCGTTTACAAGTTTGAAATCAACTGTTTTTGCACGTTTCGCAACATCACCATAAGTCATTGTTTTCACTTCATCATCTGCTAATTTTACATCTTTATTAACAGGAGCTTCACTCAATGATTTTGCTTTTACAGCTTGGTTTTCAGCGCCGATACGGAAGTTGACATATTTGTACGCATTTTCTTTGTTCTTCGCATCTTTAACGATATTCACTGTGTTGTAGTTTGCATAAGTTCCAGATTCAGGAACGACTGATACAACATTAGGATTAGCTTTTTTTACTGTAGAAATAGCAAAGTCTACAACGACTGCCACTTGTACTTCGCCAGCTTGGAACATATTTGCTAAGTCACTTGATTTAGAATATGTTTTAACGATATTTGGTTTTAATTCTTCAAGCGCTTTGAAGGCTGCTGCACCTTTATCGTCTTTAAGAGCTTTACCACCTTTGTCAGCTGCTACAGATAAGAATAATGGACCACCTGTTGTTGTGATATCAGGAATTGCCACTTTGCCTTTCAAATCTTCTGACCATAAATCGCTCCAATCTTTAATTTCACGACCTAATTTTTCTTTATCATAAATAATCGCAATACTGTTAATTGAGAATGGAATTCCTCCGCCATTTTGGAACACTTCTTTAGCGCCATCTGTTAATAAAGCAAGGTTTGGAATTTCTTTTTCAGTTACTGTTTCAAATAATCCTTCACTTGTTCCTTTTGTAGAACCTGATTGTGATAATTCGATAACGTCGATGTTGCTTCCACCACTTTGAACTTTTGTTAAGCGTTCTGATGCATTCCCAACTTCTAATGTCACTTTAACGCCATTCGCTTCAGCAAATGGATTGATAATATCACGTTCAACGATATCCTGGCTTAATCCGAATGTTGATACGACTAATTCAGTAGATGCCCCTTTGGAAGCATCTCCACCTGCTGTTGTTGCATCATTCTTTGGTAAATTCGCTTGGCTATTTCCGCAACCTGCTAAGACTAATAATGATGCTACTGCAATACCTGCAATTGATTTTTTCATGTGTGTACACTCCTTAAATTTTTTATTTTATAACACAATGACATGATCTTTAGGAAACGCTAGAGAGACTTTCGTTCCTACTTCTAAAATGGCTGGGTTGTTTACAAGAAGCACGCCCACTTCCGTTTTCACTTCATACTGGTACGCTTTCCCGATGAAGGTTCTTACTAAAATTTCGCCTGGAAGAGCCCCGTCGCCCTCGTTTAAGAGTTCAATATGGTCTGGACGAATTGTTACCGTCACATCTCCTTCCTTGGCATGTTCCAAAGTTTCAAGAACAAGTCCATTCGACAATTGAATCGTGTGATTTGCTTGGACTGTTCCTTTAACAAAGTTTTCAAATCCAATGAAACGAGCAACAAACTCAGTGGTTGGATGTTGATAAATTTCTTCAGGAGTACCGTATTGTTCGATAATCCCATTATTCATGACCGCTACCTTATCCGAGATTGAGAAACATTCTTCTTGGTCGTGCGTTACGAATAAAGTCGTAATCTTGAATTGTTGCTGGATACGTTTGATTTCTAGACGCATTTGAAGTCTAAGTTTAGCATCCAAGTTACTTAACGGCTCATCGAGTAATAAGAGTTTCGGTTCAATAACAAGCGCTCTGGCAAGAGCCACCCGTTGTCTTTGGCCGCCTGAAAGTTGTTTTGGATAGCGATTGCCAAGTTCTGCCAAGCCGCACACTTCAAGCATTTTAGCAACTTTCTCGTCAATCACTGTTTTACTTTCTTTTCTCACTTTCAATCCGAACGCTACATTTTCAGCCACTGTTAAATGTGGGAATAATGCGTAGCTTTGGAATACCATCCCGAACTGTCTGTGATGGACAGGCACTTTTGTCATATCCTCACCATCTAATTCGAAGGTTCCGCTATTTTGACTGAGGAGTCCTGCTACAATACGAAGCGTCGTCGTTTTCCCACAACCACTCGGACCGAGCAAGGACACTAATTCCCCTTTTTCAATCGATAAATTCAAATCTTTTAAAATATGATGTTTATTATCGTAAATCATATTTACATCTGTTAATTTTACAAATGACATATCTTTCTCCTTATGAAATGGAAGCTAAGCCCAACGTTTTTTCAATCGCAATCATAATCCCCATTGTTACAAACATTAAAATTACTGATAATGCTGAAACAGATGGATCGTAGTTGAATTCCATATAACTTAATAAAGTCGTTGGAAGCATGGTCACTCCTGGACCAGATAAGAACATCGATACTGGAACGTTGTTAAATGAGTTCACGAATGCTAGCATAAACGCCGCGAAAATTCCTGAAGTGATATTTGGTAAGAGTATCGTCGCAAAGGCTCTCTTCTTCGTACACCCAAGCGTCCAAGCGGCTTCCTCCATCGAAACATCAACTTGTTCCATACTCGAACCAACGACACGAATCACATATGGAATACTAATGAGGAAGTGACCAATGAGAAGTCCAGGTAGAATTGGGAATTTAAAAGTCACAACAATCATTTGATAGAGAGAATAGCCTACGACAATCCCTGGAATCATTGTTGGAGATAAGAAGAAATCCTTCATTAATTTCTTCCCTCTAAATTGGTCTCTGGATAATACATACGCTGCTGGCACCCCAATCACTAAAGCTAGAAGTGTTGCCACAACTCCCACTAATAAGCTGAGTTGCAAGCTCGACATAAAGGCTTTCGACGTAAGCGCCATAATGTACCAGTCGATGGTAAATCCTTTGATCGGGAAGGTAATAATCGCTTCCGTTCCAAACGATGTAATCACGATAATCACGAGTGGTAAGAATAGGAATAAGAAGACCACCGTAGCAATCATGGTTAGTAATTTATTTTTACGCAATGTCTCCACCTCGCTTATCCATCGATTTCGCTAAGAGATTTAAAACCTTCATCACGGCAAATGTAATGACAATCATGACAAGCGCAACCACACTCGCACTTGTCCAATCACCTAGTGTTGTTGCCCGTTGATATAGCAATGTCGCTAACATCATTTTTTTATTTCCACCTAATAACTGTGGTGTTGTATAAGCGGTAAGCGTTCCTGTAAACACGAGGATACTTCCGACAATCATCCCCGGTAGCGACAGTGGCAAGATAATCTTGAAGAATCCTTTTAATGGACTAAGCCCAAGTGTTGCCGCCGCTTCTAGCAGGTCATCATCAATATTCTCCAGAACTCCTACGAGCGTCATAATCATTGTCGGTAAAAATAAATAAACTGAACCAATAATAATCGAGAAATCTGTATATAAAAGTGACATCGGCTCGGTAATTACGCCAAACATCATGAGTAGATTATTAATTACTCCGTTTTTACCAAGAATTGTAATCCATGCAAAGCTTCGAATAACAGAGTTGGTTAATAGTGGGAATAGCGTTAATGCAATCAGAATCCCTCTCCATTTCTTCGATACGCCAGAAATTACGTATGCTGCAGGCAATCCTAAAACAGCACAAAAAATAGTAACGATCAAGGAAATACTAAGCGTACGTCCTAACACCGCCATAAAATAGGAATCTTTGAAAA
>CALALK010000230.1 GCA_937923125.1 uncultured Carnobacterium sp. | reverse complement strand
AGAAGAATTAGCCGTTATTCATGAAATGGGATTTGATGATTACTTCCTTATAGTTTGGGATATTATGCGTCATGCGCGTGAGACAGGCATTCAAACTGGTGCTGGTCGTGGGTCTGCAGCGGGTTCTCTCGTTGCGTACCTCTTGCATATTACAGGCGTAGATCCGATTCGTTATAACTTGCTATTTGAGCGTTTCTTAAACCGTGAGCGTTATACGATGCCCGATATCGATTTGGATTTCCCGGATGATAAGCGTGAAGATATTTTAGCTTATATCGTTTCAAAATATGGCAATCAAAATGTAGCGCAGATTGTGACATTCGGTACGCTTGGGGCGAAACAAGTGATTCGCGATGTATGTAAAGTCTTTGGCGAAAACATCATTACGGTTCAGAAGTTTTCAAACAATATCGCTCAAGGGAAAGTAACGTTAGAGCAGACCTATAAAGAAAATAAGGCGTTTAGAGAACATGTAGAAAGTAGTGAACGTAATCGTAAGCTCTATCAAGTGGCCAGAGCGCTCGAAGGACTTCCACGTCATTCATCTGTCCATGCGGCCGGAGTCGTGTTATCACAAGACGTGTTAACAAAGACCGTTCCTTTAATGAAACGAGATAAAGGATATTCGGCGTCTCTACAAGAATCCGATTGGATGCTCACTCAGTATGCGATGCAAGCTGTTGAAAAAGTCGGACTTCTAAAAATGGACTTGCTAGGGTTGAGTAACCTGACATTACTTCATAAGGCTATTCAACAAGCGCGGAAGATTACGAAAAAAGCAATAGAGATTACGAAGATTCCTTTAGACGATCCTCGTACATTTGAGCTTTTCCAAAAAGCACAAACTAATGGGATTTTCCAATTCGAGTCAGATGGGATTCGTCGTGTGTTGAAGGACATGAAACCGACAGCTTTTGAAGATTTAGTAGCAGTTCTTGCACTTTATCGTCCAGGCCCAATGGAGCAAATTCCACACTTTATTAATCGTAAAAAAGGAACGGAAATTGTTCAGTATCCTCATGCATCTCTTCAAAAGATTCTTGAACCAACATATGGTATCTTGGTCTACCAAGAACAAGTTATGCAAGCCGCTAGTGAAATGGCTGGATTCTCGCTTGGGGAAGCGGACATTTTACGGCGTGCCATCGGGAAAAAGAATAGTGATGCGATCGCAGCCCAAAAAGAAAAATTTGTACAAGGCGCACTTTCAAAAGGGTATAAACAAGAAGATGCCGAGACGGTATATGACTATATTGAAAAGTTTGCCAACTATGGATTTAACAAATCTCACGCGGTGGCTTATGCGATGCTTTCTTATCAATTAGCGTACTTGAAGGCAAACTATCCAACGGCATTCTTTACCGCATTGTTCCAAAACGCTAGTGCGAAATCAGCGAAGTTACAAGATTATCTTGTTGAAGCGCGTCAGTTAGGAATCAAGATTCTACCGCCAAGTATCAACCGCAGTTTTGCAGACTTTGTGGCAGACGATAGTGGCGTCATTGTTGGACTCAATAACATCAAAGGGATTCGACGAGACTTTGTGGAAAGTATCGTGAAGAATCGTTATGAGTATGGACCGTTCAAAGGATTCCAAGACTTTGCGTATCGCATGGGCGCTCAATATACGAAAGAACCACTCTTAATGGCATTGATTAATGCTGGGGCCTTTGATGAATTTGGCGAAACAAGAGCAACTCTGAAGGCGAACGTCGATGCTGTTGTCAAAAGCGTGAAGTTCCATGGATTGAATTTATCGCTGGAAGATGACTTAGAGGTGGCATTCACACATGTGGAAGAAGAACCACTCTTGCAACGAATTGAAGAAGAAATCGAAGTACTTGGATTTTCAGTTTCTCCGCATCCATCCTCTAAATACGACTCTCTTGTAAAGAGTGGATGGATTACTCCGATTCAAACCGTCTTTGAAGAAGGATATATGAGATTCATCGGCATGATTGTGGACATTCGTAAAATCTCTACTCGTAAAGGGGAGCAGATGGCGTATGTCACACTTCAAGATGCGTCTGGAATGATGGATGTTGTCGTCTTTCCGTCCACGCTTGCCGAAGTCTATCAACACCTTCAACAAAACACGATGGTTCTAGCGGAAGGCCGTGTGAAGAGAGGACAAAAAGGTCAATGGCAACTGCAGTTAAACCGCATGTATCCAATGAGTTTTGCCGATAAGCTACTTGAAGATTCAGCCAAAAGATTGCAAATCGCGATTCGTCCGGAAAAACATACTCCTGAAGTGTATGCTGAGATTAAGCAGTTGGTGACTAAATATAAAGGGGTGACACCTGTTGAATTATTCCTCGTGAATAGTAAAACACTCGTAAAGAATTCTTTTGCAAACGGTGTGAACCTTGAGTCGAAACTACTACCTAGTCT
>CALALK010000229.1 GCA_937923125.1 uncultured Carnobacterium sp. | reverse complement strand
AAAGTCCTCCTGGGTATGTTTTTGTCGTTAAAAACATTGTACCGTAAAAGGACTGTTATATGGCCTTTTTACTTTTACACAATTATACGGACTTTATCCTTGTTTTTTTACAAGGTAGCTTATTTTTTCTCTAACCAAAAGAATGCCTGTGGTAATTTTTCCTCAGCATTTCCAATAAAACATTTTCCATGCGCAAATAGAACATTGACAGGATTCCACGCTTTTATTTGTTGATAACACTTTTGAGCTGTTTCCTTATTAAAAAAGAATGTCATTCTTAAATCTCTTGGAGTATGCCCGTTTGGATATGCATTATCCCCTATTTTAAACAAGAAACGATGCAAACATGAACACTCTTCTCCAACTTCAATATTCTCAATTAAGTCCGTTAGAATTAACGTTTTACTCTTTTTGTGGAAAAATACTGACTCTTCTATAACGGCACTTCCTTCAAACGGAAGATAATCAATTTCATCTAGCCAACTAATGTCGATTGTTTTATCTAAGATTGTATAACTTTCAATGGATTGGAAGTTGTCAAAAATTTTCTCCAATCCTTTTGTCGCCCAAAGTTTCGCATCCGGATAGGCTTGACTCCACTCTTCCATATATACGTAATGCAATTTATTTGGAGCAACTATATGCTTCACATGACCCAGCTCATCGATTTCACTTCGCAACTGCGGTGTTAAATGAATAGGAGAATGAATCCATAAGTCATTATTTTCCAATCGCACCACTGTCATTCGAGTGCTAAATGGTACTTGAGTAATTTTAAAATTCATCTCAACAATTTCACCATCAACAATCCAGATATCCTCATCGATAGCCTTCAGCGTATACAATGGCTCGTATAATTTCACTGAACATTTCATATAAATTCACCAATTTTTATAGACTAATACACTTCATAATTTGTAATCAGCGGTGAGTTTTTCTTTAGAAGTTTTTGGAGACGTTTATGGTATTGCGCAGGGAAGACCATATTTTTGGCACGCAACTCTCTTTCACGCAACACTTTTGCCACGTGATCCGCGAAGCTAAGACAGTTTCTCGTCCAACCATTATAGGTCATGAACTTCGAACGATTGAATTTATAGAACACGGTATCCATCTGTTGTGCCATGAAATACACATACATCTCTTCAAAACGGTCAAACGTTGGATTATAGTAATTCGCTTCTCCCGTTGGACGCCACTGTGTTGTCGGCTCTAAAATCTTATTCAAGTACGCATGAATAGCATCCATCTGTTCATCCGTCACAGCAATCGTATAAATATGCAACGCTTTTTGGTAGTGGTTTTTACAAAAGAGCATATACTCTTCGCGCGGTGCCTTAATCAGAACGCCTTCAGCAATCCAGCCGCCGAGCTTCAAGTCGCGCTCATCGTAGTTCCCATAAGAATAGACGTAGCCATCGATACATAAATCCACATGCCCAAGAGGTCCATTCCCACGCTCAGCCACATGCACAAAAATCTCGAAACGACTCTTGGCGGCCGGCGGGTACGCAATTGGATAAGGGACAAACGGGTCCGGCATATTTACTTTCGGGAATGAGTGTAGTACTTTTCGTACAACCTTCTCCATTAATTTCTTCTCTGCCATCACAAACTCCTCAAACTTTCAATAGGCTTATTGTAGCATAAATTTACATTGCATTCAGTTACTTTTTTATTTTATCCAACAAAAAACCTCCCGTCAAAAACGGGAGGAAAAAAGGATAGAGTTTTATTTACTTGGGAGTAAATAATTCTTATTTGGGAATACAATTACTATAACCAAGTTTTATGAAGAAATTGTGATGTTTAATCCCAATTTTCTAGAAATTTAATACCCCAAAGATGCATGCATACCGGCAACGTAACCCGTTACAAAGGCTGCGGTGATATTGTACCCACCTGTGTACCCGTGGATGTCTAACAGCTCTCCGCAGAAATACAGTCCTTGGGTTAATTTTGACTCTAAGGTTTTCGGGTTCACTTCTTTCAAATGAACGCCTCCACCTGTCACAAATCCCTTCTCAATCGGCAATGAGCCATTGACCGTAAAGCGGAAATTCGTCAAGGCTTCTTTAATCTGTGCCCAGTTAGCCTCACTTAAACGATTCACCGCTGTTTGGTCACTAATCCCCACTCTTGCTAGTAAAAATTCTACATAACGTTCAGGCAGTAACCCTTTTAAATGATTTTTAATAGATTTTAGAGGTGCATCATCCACAAACGAACGAAATTGTGCATCGAGTTCGGCCTCGCTCATATCCGGCAATGCATTCAGACTCATCACGACTTCCTTCTTGCCTTCTTTCTCCTGCACTTGATGCACGAAGCTTGAACAACGTAGGACGGCTGGACCGCTCACTCCAAAATGCGTGAAAATCATATCCATCTGATGCGTCACAACAGGCTTTCCTTTGCCATTTAAGACACTAAGCGCCACATTACGAAGCGACAACGCACGAAGCTCGCCCTTCTTGATGAACTCCTCGCCACTCGTTAGCGGAACTTCTGTTGCAAAGAGCGGTGTAATCGTATGGCCAGCTACTTTCGCAATGCCATACCCGTCTCCTGTCGAACCCGTCTTTGGATAAGATTTCCCGCCTGTTGCTAGGATAACCGCATCGGCTTCGAGTTGCTCGCCATTATCCAACTCCACCACTCGCACAGCTCCATCGCTCACACGAATCGTCTTCACTTTCACATTCGTACGCACCTGCACGCCTAATTTCTTAATCTCCTGAATAAACGTCTCCAGAATCGTCTTGGCCGAATCTGTCACAGGAAACATTCTCCCGTGATCTTCTTCCTTCAAGCGCACGCCGCGACTCTCGAAGAACTGAATAATATCCTGATTATCAAATTGAGAAAAAGCACTATATAAGAAGCGTCCATTTCCTGGGATGTGCTTCACGATTTCTTCTGGGGTACGACGGTTCGTCACATTACAACGCGTTCCACCCGTATGCAATAATTTCTTTCCAAGGGTTGGATTCTTCTCGAGTAAAATGACTTCAGCATCATGCATCGCCGCACTGACCGACGCCA
>CALALK010000228.1 GCA_937923125.1 uncultured Carnobacterium sp. | reverse complement strand
TCATTTGAAGCTTCGAAGGTGTAAGACTTCGGCTTACACCGGTGCAACGTTACAGCTATTATGAAGACATCCGTGAGGATTCGAAGGAATCTTTCTTTATGTTGAGAAAGAGAATCTTTAAGAAATGCCTAAATCCTTTTAAAACGCGTTGATTCAGTGATAAAATAAACTGACATCAACCGTGGAGGAACATATGGAAGACAAAAAATTATTGATGAATACATATACAGGGCGCGTATTTAATCCGCTTGAAATGGTTCCAGACAATGTTGCCATTGAAGATATTGCGCATGCCTTAAGTATGATGTGTCGAGGAAACGGACATCTACGTTTCTTTTATTCAGTAGGATTACATAGCATTAACTGTGCACAAGAAGCCATTGCTAGAGGATACCAAACAGGGACTGTCCTTGCTTGTTTGTTGCATGACGCAACCGAAGCCTATATTGCTGACTTAATTCGTCCGGTGAAGAATCAATTACCAGAGTACGAAGTCATGGAAAATAACTTGTTCGAAGTCATTAAAGAGAAATTCTTCTTGCAACATTTAGAAGAGAAAGAATGGGCAAAAGTGTGGGCGATTGATCATGAAATGCTCTCAAATGAATTGCCAATCATTTTAACGGATGAACCGCTGATGGAAAAGGCACCGTTGTTAAGTCGACCCATTTTGGAAGAAAGAAGCATGCGAGCGGTCGAACTTGAATTCTTGAAGTTATTTAACGAACTGTTCGACATGTATCAAAAAGAAGTTAAAAAGTTGAAGCGTGCGATTCAAAAAAGAGAACTAGAGGCAATGACGCCTGGAAAACGACGTGCAGAAGAAAAACGAGTGGTGGAATGGCTCAAAGGAATGCCGCAATGGATTGAAGCAAAGACGGTTGCGGTAACAATGCCGATGCGACTCGAATTCCAATTAGACTTAATTGTTCAAGAGGCAAGACTTGCTGGAAAACAGTTATTTGTACCTGTGACAATGCCGGATAAGACGTTGGTGTTTGTAGAGTGGAATGAGCAAACAACCTTTAAGCGTTCTGCTTTTGGAGCGCTTGAGCCCGTGATTGATAGCACGCATCCGATTTTTGAAGTCAAAGATTTAGATTTAGTCATCGTTCCGGGATTACTTTATAGTACGAAAGGAGACCGTCTCGGATTTGGGGGCGGCTATTACGATAGAACCTTACAAAAAGTAGACGATTATCGCATTCTGTCAGTGGCGTATACAACTCAGGTGACGCCTGTTGTTGACTGGCCAGTATTTGACACAGATATCCGAATTCCAACAATAATTACTAGTGAAGGAGTGGTTAGAGATGTTTAAGATTAACCCTTGGAAATTAGAACGAATGAAGAGAAATTTCAATGAGAACTTTAGCTTCACTTATTTATTTCTTGCGATTCAAGCAGCGCTGTTTATCGTGATGACGCTAGCAGGTGGTAGCACGAATGGACAAGTTCTTGTTAATTTTGGTGCGAAATTCAATCCGTACATCATTCATCAACATGAATATTATCGCTTCCTAACCCCAATTTTCTTACATATTGGATTGGAACATATTTTGTTTAATAGCGTGTTCTTATACATGATTGGTCGTCAGATGGAGTACGAAATTGGGCACTGGAGATTCCTTGCGGTGTATTTGTTATCAGGAATTATGGGAAATCTTGCAAGTTTTGCCTTTTCTTCAAGCATTTCAGCAGGGGCAAGTACGGCGCTCTTTGGACTGATGGGTGCTGTGGTTTATCTATCACGCAAACATGGCTACATTCGTTCTTTTAGACAAATGGGAGTGCAATACGCCGGACTTCTCATTATCAATATTGTCCTTGGATTTATTAATTCAGCTGTAGACAACTACGGTCACTTAGGGGGACTCGTTGGTGGGTACTTAGTGATGATGGCAATCAGCTTTAGAGGGGACCGACTCACAAAACCTGCTTCACGCATTGCAGGAATCGTTGCGTATTTTGTCATCGCAATTTTACTTTTTGCACTAGGAATGAAAAGATAATGCTGTTATAATGTAAGCATATACAAATTTCATGGAGTGAATACAATGGAAAAGAAAATTATTGGTATTGATTTAGGTGGGACTTCCATCAAATTTGCGATTATTTCACTTGAAGGTGAAGTTCAACAAAAATGGTCGATTCCTACCAACATTTTAGACGAAGGAAGCCATATTGTGGACGACATTATCGACTCAATTCGTCATCGCTTAGAATTGTTAGACTTAACGAGTGAAAACTTTGCTGGTATTGGAATGGGTTCTCCAGGGGTAGTTGACAGAGAAAATGGTACAGTAATTGGTGCCTACAACTTAAACTGGAAAACATTACAACCATTAAAAGAAAAAATCGAAGGAGCACTCGAAATTCCGTTCTTCATTGACAATGATGCTAACGTTGCAGCATTAGGTGAAAAATGGATGGGTGCTGGTGGAGACCAACCAGACGTAACCTTCTTTACACTTGGAACAGGTGTCGGCGGTGGAATTATCGCTGAAAACCGTCTTATTCATGGTGTAGCTGGTGCTGGTGGGGAACTGGGACATATTACGGTTGATTTCAGTGAACGACCTTTTGCATGTACTTGCGGTAAAAAAGGCTGTCTTGAAACGGTAGCGAGTGCCACAGGGATTGTGAACTTAGCTCGTCGTTATGCCGACGAATATGCTGGGGATTCAGAGTTGAAAGCAAGAATTGACGATGGACAAGACGTGAGTGCAAAAGATGTGTTTGATTTAGCAAAACAAAACGATCCACTCGCATTAATCGTGATTCGTCATTTCTCAAAATACTTAGGAATTGCATGTTCACACGTTGCGAATATGTTAAATCCATCCTTCATCGTTATCGGTGGTGGAGTGAGCGCTGCAGGAGAATTCCTATTAGAAGGCGTTCGTAAAGAATATGAACAATTAGTATTCCCACAAGTTCGCGAAACAACACACTTACGTTTAGCAGAACTTGGGAACGATGCAGGAGTCATTGGAGCAGCTTCTTTAGTGCTTTTGAAAGATTAGAAGAAACATGATACAATATCTCTTGTCTTATTAAAATTATTTTTGAAGGAGTTTAGTCTCATGTGGTATATTATTTGGGCTTTATTTATGGCCTACGGAATTTACTTATTTGTATTGCTTTGGATGCGTCAATCTGCTGCAAAAGTGGTTAGCGCTGAAGAGTTCGGAAAGGATTTACGTCACGGACAATTAATCGATGTACGTGAAAAAGATGAATTCAAAGCAGCTCATATTTTAGGAGCGCGTAACATTCCTTATTCTCAATTTAAAGAACGTTACATGGAATTACGTAAAGACCAACCAATCTATTTATATGAAGAAGGCGTGTCAATCGCTGGTCGTTGCGCTTACCGTCTTAAGAAAAATGGATATACAAATATTTTCATTTTAAAACATGGCTTCGAAGCATGGAACGGTAAAGTGAAAAAAAGAGAAAACTAATATGAAAAAGAGCTAGTTCAATTTGAACAAGCTCTTTTTTATTTAA
>CALALK010000227.1 GCA_937923125.1 uncultured Carnobacterium sp. | reverse complement strand
TAATACGCTTTCCCCACCACGAATCGTTTGTTCAAGTGCTGTGAGTGAGAGCTGTGTTGTTGGGTGCGTTCCTGTTCCAAATGCAAGACCCGGATCTAATTCGATTAAGAGTTCATCTTCTTGTTCTTTTTCGTAGTCTACCCAACTAGGAACAACTGTTAAATAGCGTGTTACACGTACTGGGAAGTAGTATTGCTTCCATGCCGTTGCCCAGTCCTCTTCTCCAACCTCACTAACACGAACGATTAAAGGTCCTGTTTCTAGACCGTAACTTTCAAGCTCTTTTAACTGCTCGTCTAACTGATTTTTGGCTTCTTCTGTCCATTGGCTTGGTTGGAAATAGCCCTTCACAATGACTGTATCTGTTTCGTATAAGTCTTTTTGTTGCACTTTCAACCATTCTAATTGTTCATCTGTTAATTGATAATAGTCTTGTGGATCATCAATCGACACTCCTTTTGAGCCTAATTCAATTAAAATCGAACTTACGACTTCGACGCTCTCAGAATGCGTATTTACTGTGACTTCTAACCAGTTCATGTTAATCCTCTTCTTTACTTGTATTTTTTAAAAATTATAACAAATTTCATTAAAAATAACTAAAAATAACCCTATCCTATTTGTATTTTTGCATGGATTTTAGTATCATTAAGAAGATAAATTAATTAATGACTATTTGACAGATTAAAAAAGGGGAAAGTAATTATGGCACGTATTTCATTAAGTACAAAAGATATTTTACAAAAACAATTTAAACGCTCATTCAGAGGATTCGACATTGAAGAAGTCGATGCATTTTTAGATTTAATTATTCGTGATTATGACACATTCCAAAAAGAAATCAGCTTCTTACAAGCTGAAAACGAACGCTTATTAACAAAAGTAGACGAACTCTCACGTCAAGCTACTGTTTCAAAAGCAAACCGTTCAAGCAATGTATCTTCATCAGGAGTTACAAACTTTGATATCTTAAAACGTTTATCAAACTTAGAAAAACACGTTTTCGATTCTAAATTAGAAGAAGACAACTACTCTTCTCCTTCTCAAGATGTTGCAGAAGACGATGATGATTTCTACAAAACACGCGTGATTACACCAGTACGCGACAATAACTATTAATATATCAAATCTGATATAACGAACTTTTTTAAATTTAGTAAACTTTGAGTAATCGCGGCATTAATTTGCTGAGGAAAGTCCATGCTCGCACAGGCTGAGATGCTTGTAGTGATCGTGCTTAGCGAAACAATAAGCTAAGGCAACTTTAGGTTGACGGCAGAAAAACGAGCTACGGCAATGCTATGCTCTAGTATTCTTGAAAGTGCCACAGTGACGAAGCAATTTTGGAAACGGAATTGGTGGAACGCGGTAAACCCCTCGAGCGAGCAACCCAAACTTATGGTAGGGGCACTCTTATTAGGAAATGAACGAAAAAAGAGACACATGATGTGTAGACAGATGATTACTGAAATTTAATAGATCCTGCTATTAAATGGAACAGAACATGGCTTACAGAAGTTTACTTCAGGATTTTAGCGAATTGTAAGGAGTGTGGCCTTGTGTCCACTCCTCTTTTTACGAATAAAGGAGAAATCTATGACAAAATATAAATTAGTAGCTACTGCTGCTGCAGGCATCGAAGCTCTTGTTGGAAAAGAATTACGCAACATGGGTTACGACGTTCAAGTAGAAAACGGAAAAGCCTTTTTTGAAGGTGACGATTACGATATTGCTCGTACAAATATTTGGCTTCGTACAGCCGACCGTATCAAAATCATTATGGGACAATTCACTGCAAAAACATTCGACTCGCTTTTTGAACAAACAAAGGCGATTCCTTGGGAGAAAATTCTTCCAGTCGATGCTGAATTCCCAGTATCCGGTAAATCTGTGAAATCAACGCTTCACAGTGTTCCTAATTGCCAATCGATCGTAAAAAAAGCAATTGTGAATCGTTTAAGCGAGGCTTATCACCGTCGTACTCATTTACCTGAGTCTGGTGCCCTCTATCCTATCGAAGTGGCGATTTTAAAAGATGTTGTGACTTTAACCATCGACACGAGTGGAACGAGTCTTTTCAAGCGTGGGTACCGTACAGAAAAAGGTGGCGCACCGCTTAAAGAAAACATGGCTGCTGCTCTAGTCATGCTCACAAGCTGGTATCCCGATAAACCATTCTATGACCCTACTTGCGGTTCTGGTACAATTCCAATCGAAGCCGCTCTTATCGGTAAAAATATCGCTCCTGGATTGAAACGTTCATTTGCCGCTGAAAAATGGACTTTCTTTACTCCTGGTGTCTTCGATAAAGTCAGAGAAGAAGCTAGAAAAGAAATCCGCACTGAACTTCAACTCGATATTCTTGGTGCCGATATTGATGGTTCTATGATTGAAATTGCGAAACAAAATGCCATTAAAGCCGGCGTCGCTGATCAAATTGAATTCAAGCAAATGCAATTAAAAGACTTCCGTACAAAGAAAGAAAATGGAATTATCGTTTCAAACCCACCATATGGAGATCGTCTTCTTTCACAAGAACAGGCTCAAGCCATCTATAAGCAAATGGGTGAAACTTATGCTCCACTTGAAACTTGGAGTAAGTACATCTTAACGAGCGACTTAACGTTCGAAGACCACTATGGTCAAAAAGCAACAAAGAAACGCAAACTCTATAACGGTGCAATCCGTACCGACTACTTCCAATTCTGGGGAGTTAGAAAACGTCGCGTTCAAGAAGACCAATAAAGCATAAAAAAACGCAATGGACAAAATCCATTGCGTTTTCTTTTATCGATTATTCATTCTTTCCAATGACTTCAAATGTCACGTGATCGATTCCTAAATCACATTTCACTTGGTCTCCTGGAAGGATGCTTGCACGGATGATTTCTTTAGCAAGTGGTGTCTCAATTTCACGTTGGATGTAACGCGCAATTGGACGAGCACCATACACTGGATTATACGCATTGTCTGCAATCCAATCTTTCAATTCATCTGTGAAGCTTAGGACGATTTCTTGATCTTCCACACGTACTGCTAATTGGTTCAACATCTTCGTAATAATACCACGAATGTTGTCTTTAGAAAGTGGTGTGAAGAAGATTGTTTCATCGATACGGTTTAAGAACTCTGGTTTGAAGGTTGCTTTTAGAACACCCTCTACTGCCGTACGAGTCTCTTCATCGATAGTATCTCCTTGTGTTTCAAGCAAGAATTGTGAACCGATATTACTTGTCATAATCATCACTGTATTCTTGAAATCAACAACACGTCCTTTAGAATCCGTTAAGCGTCCATCATCTAATACTTGTAATAAGATATTAAATACATCTGGATGTGCTTTTTCAATTTCATCTAAAAGTACGATTGTATATGGATTACGACGAACAGCTTCTGTTAATTGGCCTCCTTCTTCATATCCAACATATCCTGGAGGAGCTCCCACTAAACGAGACACTGAATGTTTTTCCATATATTCACTCATGTCGATACGAACCATATGGTCTTCTGAGTCGAATAAATCTTCTGCAAGAGCTTTAGCAAGTTCTGTCTTACCAACCCCAGTAGGTCCAAGGAATAAGAAGCTTCCGATTGGACGGCTAGGATTTTGTAATCCTGCACGAGAACGAAGAACTGCTGAAGCCACTTTTTGTACAGCTTCATCTTGACCGATGACACGTTCATGAAGAATATCTTCTAAGTGAAGAAGTTTTTCACGTTCGCCTTCCATTAATTTAGTTACTGGAATACCCGTTAAGCGTCCAACAACTCGAGCAATTTCTTCAGAAGTTACTGATTCTTGAACAAGACGTTGCGTGCTTTCAGCATTTGCTTTGTTTTGTTCTTCAAGTTCTTTTAACTCATGTTCAAGAGCTGGTATACGTCCGTGACGAAGTTCAGCAGCTTTTTCAAGATTGTAGTCTGCTTCTGCTTGTTCTAATTCACGTTTAGCATGATCGATTTCTTCACGTTTATTACGGATTTTATTGACTTCTTCTTTTTCGATTTCCCATTTCATTTTGAGGTTATTGGCTTTTTCACGTTGTTCCGCTAATTCCTCTTGTAAAATAGCAAGACGTTTTTGAGAAGCGTCATCTTTTTCCATCTTCAACGCTTGTTCTTCGATTTCTAATTGCATCAAACGACGAGTAACAGCATCAAGCTCTGTTGGCATTGAATTCATTTCTACACGAATCGTTGCACATGCCTCATCGACTAAGTCAATCGCTTTATCTGGCAAGAATCTGTCAGTAATGTAGCGGTTTGATAAAGTCGCTGCTGCTACTAATGCATTATCATGAATGTTTACACTGTGGTGAATTTCAAAACGTTCTTTCAATCCACGAAGAATTGAAATCGTATCTTCAACAGTTGGTTCTTGAACGAGTACTTTTTGGAAACGACGTTCTAACGCTTTGTCTTTTTCCATGTTTTCACGGTATTCGTCAAGAGTTGTTGCACCAATACAATGTAACTCACCACGAGCCAACATTGGTTTTAGTAAGTTACCAGCATCCATAGAGCCTTCTGTCTTACCTGCCCCAACGATAGTATGGATTTCATCAATGAATAAGATGATGCGTCCTTCTGATTTGGTTACTTCTTTAAGAACAGCTTTCAATCGCTCTTCGAACTCACCACGGTATTTTGCACCAGCAATTAACGCACCCATATCTAATGAATAGATTAATTTGTCTTTTAAGTTTTCTGGTACGTCTTTTTTCACAATACGTTGAGCTAAACCTTCAACAATCGCTGTCTTACCGACACCAGGTTC
>CALALK010000226.1 GCA_937923125.1 uncultured Carnobacterium sp. | reverse complement strand
CTTGAACGATTGATGGACGCAACTACAAAGAAAAACCTAGAAGAGTCTACTCTTCCAGAAGGTTTTGCGACTTGGAGCGTCATCGGAAGTGATGAAGTCGGTAACGGCGCTTACTTTGGACCACTGACTGTTGCGGCAACCTTTGTTTCAAAAGAAAATATCGCAACCTTAAAAGCGATGGGCGTTCGCGATTCTAAAGACATGACGGACGACCAAATTAAGGCTCTCGTTCCAAAAATCAAAGAAGCTGTGCCTTATAAGTTATTAACGCTTTGGCCAGAGAAATATAACGAAGTCCAACAAGTTAAAAATCTAAACGAGATGAAGGCACTGCTTCATAACCAAGCCCTCCGTCTCTTAAGCGAAAAACTCGCTCCTGAGGTTCCAGAAGCGTACTTAATCGACCAATTCTGTAAACCAGACTTGTATTACCGTTATCTCAAAGGCCAAGACCTTGTGGATAAAGATAAAACATACTTTATTACAAAAGGCGAAAGTCACCATATCGCAGTTGCGGCCGCTTCTATGATTGCTAGATGTGCCTTCCTCGATGGCCTCGATTCACTTAGCGCCGAATATGGATATGAACTTCCAAGTGGTGCCGGCGCGAACGTCGATAAAGCAGCAGCCACTATTTTAAAACACGGCGGCATGGAACTCCTTGGTAAAGTGGCCAAACTCCACTTCGCCAACACCGAAAAAGCTAAGAAACTGATCTAACCTCCCATCACCAAACGAGGTTAGATAGGTCTCCTATTCTCAGATTTCCAAAAACACTCCTACTGGATAGGAAGTAGTTTTCTTATGTGATGAGTCTACAAATGATTACGGAGAATCTTGTGGATTTTATTGTAGCAGTAACGTGAAAAAGCATTAAAACGAATTAAATAGTTTTTTTGCTTTTTTTATATAATAAAGTTTATCAATATAGACGCAGTGGCTGATTGAATTAAGCTTCATCACTCGTGATTCGCTTAATTCTAATCACCTTTGCGGGGGTAAGACGACGAAACAAACTGGACTCACACTGTGAGTCCAGTTTTAATTTCTGTCTTACTCCCGTTTTGAGGCTTTAAAGGCGCAAGACCAAGGCTTGCGCCGGTGCAACGTTACAGCTACAATAAACAAATCCGCAAGGATTCGAAGTAATCATCTATGTGAGCACAAATAAAAACCTAGCACACAAACAAACACCTTCCTATCAAGTAGGAAGGTGTTTTTGGTTAATCTTTCATAATGCGCTTGATAATCTGCGACACGCCTATCCAACCGAATGCGATAATCAAAAGAATGATCGCCCATCCGTGTCTAAACTCTGTAAATGGAATCTGCACATTCATCCCAAAGAATCCCGTCACAATATCCGGAATCGTCATTAAAATCGAGATGACCGTTAAGAATTTCATCGTGTCGTTCAAGTTATTATTCAATACATTGTTATACGTGTTTGCGATTTGATGCAAGATTTGAAGATGCAACTCCGTCATCTCTACTAATTGATTCGCTTCGATGATGTTATCTTCCAACTGCTCTCTTTCAGAATCGTCGAGTTCCTTGAAGGCTTGTTGCGTCTTCAATTGCTCGAGTACAACCGCATTTTGCTTCGTTGCTGAAACTAAATACATTCCCTCAATCTCCATGTCGGACAAACGGAATAAATTATCCTTTGTCGTTTTCTTTCGAAGCAATTTACTAATATTTTGTTGTTCTTTATTTAATGTCTCAATAATTGGAAAATAGTTTTCCGAAATTGTAAATAAACTATGCAATAAGAAATTAAATACGCTCCAATGCATATTTTCTTCCAGCTCTTCACGAATTTGATCAATAATATATTCATTTTGCGCATTGGAAATCGTAACGATTTGATTTTGCCGTACGATAAACGTCAATGGAATCGTATCGTAATAATTTTCTTCACGCGTTAAATTGAGGACATTATAAATGAGCACCAATGTCTTCGTTCGGCGATTATACTCCATATGCGCGCGTTCGTTTTTATCAAGCGCGTATTCAATCATTTCGTCATCGATGTCATACGTATCGTAAATGGATGAATATTCACTGATTAAATCTGAATTAATGTTAATCCAAGTATTGTTTTCGCCAAATTGCATGACTGCCATTTAAATCCCTCCTTCAACTAGAATGCTGTATTAGTATACCATAAATACCGCTAAACCACCTATTCATAGGAAACAAAAACACGCAACTCTTCTTTATTAAAGAGTTACGTGTTTAAAAGTTCTATTGTTCAACCGTTGTCGCTTCTTCAGTAGTAGCAGTTTGGGTTGTTGCAGTTGTTTCTTCCTCTGTTTCTACAGAAGCAGTCGTACTTTCTGTCGTTTCAGTCGTTTCGCTTTGTGTCGTTGTAGTCTCTTCGGCTGGTTTTTCCTCTGAAGGTTTCAACTCTAGGATAGAGCTCTTCGGAGTGCTATTATCTTTATCCGATTCATCCAGCGCCATTTCAGCGAAGTCTTTTGCCTCTTGGAAAATACTTTGTTCTTCTTCAGAAGCAGGCGTTAAAATTTCTTTCAGGTTCTTTCCGATTGTCGCATCGACTTTTCCATCGAATTTCGCATGAGATTCTTTAATCGCTAATTTTGTGCGATAAGATTCGATAATGAGGGATTCAACAGGAGTCGTCGCAAAGTTCAATCGTGAACCCATATAACGCTTAATTAAGCTTGCCACTTCTTCACGAAGCGAAGCAGGTAATTCTTGGTCTAAAACGTGTTGTGTTAAGAAGTATAAGTAACGCATTCCTTCAATACTAATACGGTCGTTGGCATCACGTAACGCTTGTACTAATGCACGAATCGCGTTCACTTGTTCCTCTTTATTGGATTCACGCGCTTTTGAAGCTAAGTCTTTTAACTCGTCAGCCGTCACGCCGTAGTCTTGTAAGTTCAACTCACCAACCATACGAACCGTTTCTTCGTGGGTCGCGTTCATCTTTTGTTCTTCAGGACTTACTTCTTCAGTAGCTACAGTCTCGTGATTAATCGTTTGCGCCTCGAAGCGTTCCAATCCTTTGACGAAGCCTTCCGTTGAGTTCCCTTTTAATTGCACTTGTTCTTTATATTCGTTCAAGGCTACTAAAATACGGTTCAATGTCACTGGATCATCTTTATATTTTTCACTGGCACGCGCTTTGACTTCATCGATTTTTTCAAAAACATCATCCACGTTTACATCTCCTGCCACAAATGGCGGAACGATGACTGGAAGTTTATTTTTCTCATAGGCTTCGATGCCGTCTTTATTGACGATATTCATTGAGTGACTATGGTCGCCATGCGGAATATCGAAGCGTCCATTCACAATACGAATCGCTGTACGAGAAATTCCCATACGTCTTGCGATTAAATCAATCTCCTGAGAAAGTCGCACTTCTGCAGGAATCGATGGGTCAGAATTTGGCACTTCGAATCGTTTCAATGGAATGACCCAAGGATGGATATGGTTCTTATCTTGCCCTTGTTCCATGTTTTGGAAGGCAAATACTTTTCCGACATACTCACCTTTGTCGTTTGTTACAGATTCGAACTTAATCGTATCTCGTTCCACGCCGTAAGCATAGACGATGTAGTCTAAATATTTTTGAATCTCTGGCGATTGTAAAGTCCACTCCTCAGCTTGCGGTGTCGCAATATCTGTTGCTGGCGGCGTTACAGGTTGTGTGCTTGCCGCACTTGGTCTTGTTGGTGTAACAGTCCCAATTGTACTAGCCACCCCTGTTTGGCTTCCACCAGTCGATGGTCTTGAAGTGGGTTCATCGTCAAAGGCGAAAGAAGCACTGCCGTCTCCACAGTCTAACACATCGTGGAAATGATCACCGTGTGGGATACGTAATAATTTACAGGTTCTCTTCTTGCCGTTTTCATCTTCTCTAGTCACTGTCTGTGCGTTTGCTAATTGTGAACGGTAGATAAAGTGAAAGTGGTCGCCGTGTCGAACGACAAATCCTAATTCATTTTCACTCACGATATCATTTGGATTGAAGACGTAATTGTCTTCTACTGTACTTGTTGTCGCACCTGGTTTTTTCTGTTCATAAATCGCATCTGCTGGTGGTGCACCATATACAAAGTGATAATGATCGCCGTGTTTTTTCAAATATCCATTCTCAAAGACTTCTCCAACAATTGTCTTTGGTTTATTATCTTTAATTTCTTTGGCAGCCTGTTCGTATTTCGCCATACGCTCAGCGTCAATCGTTGTCTCCTCAGTTGTTGTCTCCGTTGTTTGGGCTTGTTGCTGAGATAATACGGCACCTGATGCAAATAGCAAGCCTAGTGCAACTGCCCCTCCTAAAATAACCTTTTCTTTCTTGTTCATAATTCTCTCACTTTCTAAATCGTAAGTTTTACGTTTTAGAGTATACTCTTTGATAGAACCCTTGTCAACAAAATTCTTCAAAAATTTTTCAAACCCAAAAAAAGCCTTCCCAAACACTGTTGGAAAGGCATCCTATTAAGCTTCTACTAATGAACTTAAAAGGTAAGCATCGACTAACTGTTGCGTTGCTTCAACCGAATCAAGATGCGTTCTTTCATAAGAGTGGCTTGATTCAATTCCTGCACCGAGTAAGGCGTGTTTCACTTCTGCTCCAGCACGCATTGCTGCTGAGGCATCACTACCATAATAAGGATAAATATCTAATTTAAATGGAATATTCTTTTCCTTACATAGAGAAACAAGATGTTGACGGAAATCAAAGTTATAAGGCCCAGAACCATCTTTCACACAGACAGAAACGGTGTATTCGTCTGTTTGTTGGTCATCCCCCATCGCACCCATATCCACGGCTAAGAATTCGACTGCTTTTTCTGGGATGCTACTGTTGGCTCCCGTTCCAGTTTCTTCAATACAACTGAACATGAAATGCGTCGTTACTGGCAACGTGATGCCTTCTGATTTGTATTTCTTTAATAAGGTTAATAAAATTGCTGCACTCACTTTATCATCTAAGAAACGGCTCTTAATGAATCCTGTTGGTGTGATGATAAAACGTGGATCAAAGGATACAAAGTCCCCTACTTCAATTCCTAATGCACGCGTTTCGGCTTCGTTTGTCACTTTTGCATCTAAACGAACTTCCATATTATCTTGGCTACGCTCCACCGTTCCTGCTTCACGGTATACGTGTACGCTTGTCTGATGTAATAAAATTGTTCCAGAAACAGTCGTTCCATTGCTAGCAACGTGAACCGTACAGTTTTCTCCTTCAATCATATTCCAAGCAAATCCACCAATACGGTCGAGTTTTAAGCGTCCATCTGGTTTTACCGCACGAACAATCGCACCAAGTGTATCGATATGTGCCGTTACCACACGCTGTTTCTCATCCATTGCTCCAGGTACTGTTACAACCACTAATCCTTTTGCTGTACGTGTTGGCTCATATCCCATATCTGTTAAGACATCGATTAAATAGTCTTGCACATCTTTGGTATAGCCAGTTGGTGACGGAATTGCCACAAGTTCTTTCAAGAAGTTTACAGTTTGATTCATACTTTTTCCTCCATTTCACTGTAAGATTAGTATAGCACATTGCTGTTAAAATCAAACTGTTAGCAATTGTCAACCTTCATTAGAACCCATTTTTGTAAAAAGGCTTGCATATTAGAATTATTAGATTTATAATACATGTATATTACAACTTGAAAGGATGTATTTCATGAAAAAAGCAATGAAATTATTCGCTGTGTTATTTACAGCATTATTCGTACTATTAGGATGTGCGAAAGAAGAATCTACAGCATTCGAACTAAAGAATGGTCCGCATACTTCAATATTAACTTATTACTATAAAGGAGACGTTGTAACGAAGCAATCTGCTGAAACGAAATACGTTATTTCAGAGTTACCAATCTCTGAAGACGAAGCAATGGAACAACTTAAAGAAGAGAATGAGGAATACACTAAAATCAAAGGGATTACTGCTACTCTAGAATCAAAAGACGGAGTGATTACTCAACTTGTAACGATTGACTATTCCGTAGCTAAATTAAAAGATCTGCAAAAAGCTTTCCCAGACTCTTTCTCAGGAGATGGTAATGTAGTAAGTTTCAAAGCTTCTAGAGAATTGATTGAAAAAGCTGGATATACTGAAAAGAAATAATTAAATAAAGAAGACCGGTAAAGAGATCTCTCTTGCCGGTTTTACGATATATAACAAAAAGTGAGGTAAAAATCATGAACAAAACAACAAAAGCATTCGCACTTCTATTTACAGCTGGTCTAGTATTAGCAGGTTGCGGACAAAAACAAGACTCAACTGCGACTACACAAGCAGAAACAAAAGCAGAAACAACAGCTGCTCCAACAACGGCTGCTCCAACAACAGCGACTCCAACAACTGTTGCTAAAGCAAAAACTGAAATGCCAGCAGATGCTAAAAAAACAGTTCTTGAAGCTAGTGATGACGCTGTAAAAGCTGTGATGACGTTATATTATAAAGATGACGTTTTATTAAAACAGGAAAGTGTAACTACTTATATTGTTTCAAAAATGGAAGGCGAGAATCCTTTAGAAACACTTAAGAAATCTAGTGCGAAAACAGAAGAAAAACTGAAAGATTTTATCGGTAAAGGATTTGAGATTAAAACAGATTACAAAGATGATGTTTTCACGATTGCTTATTCATTCGATTACACTAAAATCGATATGAAAAAATTAAAAGAAGCGATTCCTGGATTAAATCTACGTGATGATAATACCCTTGGCTACTCTCAATTTAAAGAAGCTCTTATTAAGGGTGGCTATAAAGAAAAATAATGCTTAAAATTCTAAATTAAATAGGGAGAAGAGGGTCCTCTTCTCCCCTTTTTCAAAAATGAAGGAGAATATGTATGAAAAAATCAGTTAAAGTAACAGCACTACTCTTTACCAGTGCATTCCTATTAGGTGCGTGTGGACAAGACAAAAAAGAAGAAACAACGGTTGCTACAACGCAAGCAACAACCACAACAACTACTCCAACTACAGCTACTCCAACGACAGCTACTCCGACAACTGTTGCTAAAGCAAAATCAGACATGCCATCAGATGCTAAAAAAACAGTTTTTGAAGCTAGTGCTAAGGGTGGTACAGAAACAATGACCGTGTATTATAAAGATGATGTCTTATTGAAACAAGAAACAGTAGAAGTTTATACTCTTTCACAACTAGAGGTGGAAAACGCTCTTGAAAAACTTCAAAATAATACTGCCAGAACAAAAGAAACACTTAAAGACTTTATCGGAAAAGGGTTTGAATATAATACTGAACACAAAGGTGATATTTTCACAATTACATATTCATTCGATTACACTAAAATCGATTTGGATAAATTAAAAGAAAAGATTCCTGGATTAGATCTACGTGATGATAAAACTCTAAGCTACTCTGCATTTAAAGAGGGGCTCCTTAAGGGTGGATATAAAGAAAAACAATAGTAATATTCTAAATTAAATAGGGAGAAGGGTGAACTCTTCTCTCCTTTTTTCAAAAATGAAGGAGAATATGTATGAAGAAAGCAGTTAAAGTAACAGCACTACTCTTTACCAGCGCATTCCTATTAGGTGCGTGTGGACAAAGTAAGAAAGAAGAAACAACGGTTGCGACAACGACAGCTACTCCAACAACTGCTACTCCAACAACCGTTTATACCTTAGAGGATGCTAAAAAAGCAGTTTTTGAAATTAGTGATCGAGTTGGTACAATAACAATGACATTTTATTATAAAGATGATGTCTTATTAAAACAAGAATCTGTAGAGCGTTTTACACTGTCAAAAATTGATGCAGATAATCCTCTTGAATTGCTTAAAAATTCTTCTGCGGAAGACGAACAAAAATACAAAGATCTTATCGGTAAAGGTTTTGAATATAAATCAGAACACAATGATGATATTTTCACTGTTACTTATTCATTCGATTACACTAAAATCGATATGAAAAAACTCAAAGAAATTGAGCCAAATTTACGACTAACTGATGACAATACGGTTAGTTACTCTGACTTTAGAGATAAACTTCTCAAGGGTGGTTATGTAGAAAAATAATCATATGGTTTCAAAATTAGGAGATTATTATGAACAAACTGACAAAAGTAACAACGCTCCTCTTTACGAGTGCATTCCTATTAGGTGCGTGTGGACAAGATAAAAAAGAAGAAACTACGGTTGCTACGACTCAAGCCCCCACAACTCAGGCAACCACGCAAGCGACAACGACTACACCAGCAACAACGGCTGCTCTATCGCAAACTACTCAGGGTACACAATCGGATGCTAAAGATGGCCAAGTCGCATTTGAAAAAATTAATGGAAACAACATAACGAAAGTCAAGATTACCTTTAAAGATGGCTTGATTCAAAAAATAACTACCGATTCCATTATCGATTTTGACATATCAGGCTTACCAGAAACTTCTAGAGAAGCTTTCAAACAGGCGTTGCAAACACAAAAGCAAAATATGGAACAAAGCTATAATCAACTCAAAGATCAAATTCAAGAAGTCACTGGCCTAAAAATTGATTTTCGTTTGGAAGGAACTAAATACATCCAATCATATGAAGTAGACTATTCAAATGTAGACTTCGACAAGCTGCAAGAAATTGATCCAGATTTTACATCTAAGGAAGAGGCAACGGATTACGAGCAAATCATACAATCTCTACTCGATGCCGGATTTACAAGAGTTAACTAATCATAAACTTATAGAAAGGAATTCTATAAAATGAATACAAAAATCAAACAGCTAACACTTTTAGCAACTGCAGGTTTCTTACTAGCCGCTTGTGGACAAGGTAAAAAAGAAGAAACAACGGCTGCGACAACGACTCAAGAAACGACAGTTGCTCCAACAACTGTTTATAGCTTAGAAGATGCTCAAAAAGCAGTTTTTGAAACTGTTAGTGTCAGTGGTAAAGACACCGTGACATTGTATTATAAAGATGATGTCTTATTGAAACAAGAAGTAGTAACCAAATTTATTGTTTCGAAAATGAAAGAGAAAAACCCTCTTGAATTGCTTAAAAAAACTGCTCAAAAGACCCAAGAAAAAATGAAAGATTTTATTGGTAAAGGACTTGAATTAAAAACAGATTACAAAGATGATGTTTTCACGATTGCTTATTCATTCGATTACACAAAATTGGATATGCAAAAAT
>CALALK010000225.1 GCA_937923125.1 uncultured Carnobacterium sp. | reverse complement strand
CCTTTCGTCTCTCGCTTTAAAAGCCTCAAAAAGGGCGTAGGGAATAAATTCCTTACGCCCTTTAATTCGCATTTTATGCAAGTTCCCATTATTGCTATTATAGAATTCCTCGGAATCGCTGTAGCTTTTTCTATAATAAGAGAGTTTATGTACCATTCCGTATATAACAGAGGAGAGGGAAGAGGGTGTGGTGCATCCTATGGAGTGGATTATAAGGAAACAAAAAAGAAGGCGCGAGTCCTTCTTTTTTAGTTGGTTGTATATGGGATGACAGGTGATGAGAGGTCGATGCCTTGTTTTAGTAGTGCTTCTTGATAGAGCGTTAAATAGCGTTGGTAGGTAGCCTGTTGCAAACCGTTTTTTGTCATTAGAGCGATGGTGAATACAAATTGACCATTTGGCTTGGTTTGTGGCCCAACGATTTTTGGTGGAGCCGTTAGAGCTTCGTCGGTTCTTGTATATTGATTATTAATTTCTTCAATGATGGAGTAAACGGATTTTAAATCCACGTTGCTATTTAAAGGTAATTCGATTAAAGCACGCATGTTACCACGGGATTGGTTACTCACGACTGTGATATTGCGGTTTGGAATGTAGTGAAGTGTTCCGTCGTATCCACGAACTTGTGTAGTACGGACACCAACGCTCGCAATAGTTCCAGCGATGTTGTTAATAAGAACCGCGTCTCCAACTTCGAATTGGCGTTCGAGTAGGATGAAGAGACCGTTAATCACATCTGATAGGAAACCTTGTGCGCCAAGACCAAGTGCAACCCCAGCAATTCCAGCCCCTGCGAGTAAGCTAGAGATTGGAACCCCGATAATAGAGAGAATCCAGTAGATTAAGATGAAGTATAGGAAATAATCGAGCATATTTTCTAAGAGCTTCACGATCGTCTTTTGTCTGTTTTCGCTTTGACGAACGACTTTTACAGAGGAAAGAATGGTTTTCTTAAATAGAAAATGTAGAAACTTCTTTCCAAAGTAGAAAACTAGGAATAATAAGATTAGTGATAATAATTTCGTAAAGATATTCGATAAAATGGATTCCCAATCAAAGGAATTCCAGTAATTGCTAAAGAAATTTGAGATAGAATCTATCCATAAGACATTGTGCATAATTGTCACCCTTTATTAGTAATAAAATTAGTGTACCATATGTAAAAAATGATTGAAAGTAGTGCAGTTTCAAGTAATAATTTTATGGTATTTTTTTGTAGAAAGTGTTATCATTAATTTATACTATAAGATTGGAGGAATGGCTCAATGACAGGTGTTGAGATTGCTGCATTAATTGCTGCATGTGCTTTATTAGCATTAGTGATTTTTGTAATTGTCAAAGTATCACCGATTTTATCAAGATTAAATAAAACCGTTGATAACGTGAATCATTCATTAGAAGTCATTACAAAAGATGTTGATAGTCTTTCAATTGAAGTTGAAGGATTATTAAATAAAGCAAATGTACTCGTAGATGACGTGAACGGCAAACTTAAAGCGACAAATCCGTTGTTTACAGCGGCAGGCGATTTAGGTGTGACGATTTCTGATGTAAATACATCATCTCGTAATCTAGCAACAAAAGCAGTGAAGCTTTCAAAAACAAGCCGTGCAGTTGCGGCATTTAATTTTGGAAGAACAATTCTTTCAAAGAAGAAAAAAGTAAAATAACGAAACGGAGTGTTGAACATGAGTAAATCAGGTGGATTTTTATTAGGAGCATTTATCGGAGCATCTGCAGCAGCAGTAACAGCTTTATTATTTGCACCAAAATCAGGTAAAGAATTACGTGAAGATTTAGCGAAAGAAGCAGATCGCTATAAAGAACAATTATCAGAATACGGTGAAATCGCACGTGCAAAAGGTGTTGAATTCGCAGAAGTAGCTAAAACTTCAACACAAGATATTCGTATTAACTTACAAGAACAAGCTGGACACTTAAAAGAACAAGTGTCTAAACAAGCAGCTAACTTAAAAGACCAAGTTGCAGTACACACTGAAAACTTAAAAGGTCAATTTAGCGAAACAGTTGATAAAGTAAAAGAAAACTTTGCTAAACACAAAGAAGACTCAGCTGAAGTGGTTGCTGAATTAGCAGAAAACGTTAAAGAAAAAGCTGAAGACGTTAAAGAAGAAGCTTAATTTTATTTATAAACAACGAAAGCCTGGGGAAATCCCCAGGCTTTTTATTTTTTTGATTAGAATTCATATTTAACGGCTGTGAAGAGTTTTGCGCCATCTTTTGTCACGGCTAGGCAGTCTTCGATACGAACACCGTAGTCACCTGAAATATACACACCAGGTTCAACCGAGAAGCACATCCCTTCAACGAGTTCCATATCGTTTCCTTCCATAATCGAAGGGAACTCATGAACGCTTTGTCCAATTCCGTGTCCAAGGCGGTGGATGAAGTATTCACCATATCCAGCTTCTGAGATAATGTCACGAGCAATTTTATCAATTTCGCTAGCTTTCATGCCAGGTTTTACCGCTTGAATCGCAGTATCGTGCGCTTTTTGTACAATGTCATAGATTTCTTGATGGCGTGGATCTTTCGCGCTTTCGCTTCCAAAGAAGACCGTACGAGTAATGTCACTTGCGTAACCATCGACCATCGTTCCTAAATCGAAGAGAACCCATTCATTTTCTTTAAGGGTACGGTCGCCAGGTTCACCGTGAGGGTCTGCAGCGTGGTCTCCAAAGAGCACCATTGTATCAAAGCTCATTTGAGAGACACCTAGTTTTTTCATTTCGAATTCGATAATGGCAACGACTTCACGTTCTGTAATGCCAACTTTCAAGGCCTTCTTTCCAATTTCAATGGCTTTATCGGCAAAGGTTCCTGAGTAGACGAGTTTATCGATGGCTTCTGCGTCTTTTACGAGACGAAGTTGTTGCACGATTGGTGTTAAGTCAACTGAGAACTGAATATCAGGGAAGTGCTTTTGCAATTGCTCAGCAGCAAAGAGTGAGAAGTCCACTTTTTCAACTGCAAAGTTCACTTGAGGTGGGAAGTGTTCCTTAATCGCATCGGATAAGAGTTTCCAACCATCTTCATGGTCTTGATAACTCTTCACGATAAAGTCTGGCTCAGCTTTTTGAGCGACTTGATGTTCTAATGCTGGAACGAAGAGTAGCGGAGTAGCTCCAGGTGTATATACAAGGGCTACAATTCGTTCATGTGGTTCTGTTGAGAATTTCGTCAAAAGACGAATGGTCTCTGGATTTTGGATAAAAACAATCGGATTTTGTTTTTCTTTCATTTCATTTTCCAATTGCATAAAAGTAGGGTTTAGTTTCATAATTTCATCTCCTTGATTCTATTGTAGCATATTATTACATCAATAATGTAAATAGTTTCAAAAAATATATGAAAATTGTTGTTAAACGCTTGCAAAAAAAATATGAAAGTGCTACCCTATGAATAGATGAAAAGATGCACAAAGGAGATTTGTAGATGGAAAAGCAAACAATTACGATTTATGACGTTGCTCGTGAAGCAAATGTATCCATGGCTACAGTATCACGTGTAGTAAATGGGAACCCTAACGTAAAACCAGCAACTCGTAAGAGAGTGCTAGATGTTATCGATGAATTAGATTATCGTCCAAATGCCGTTGCTCGTGGACTTGCAAGTAAAAAAACTACGACTGTTGGAGTCATCATTCCAGATGTCACAAACCTTTACTTTGCGAGCTTAGCGCGTGGGATTGATGACATTGCGACAATGTATAAATACAACATTATTCTAGCGAACTCAGACCAAAATAATCATAAAGAAATTCAAGTGTTAAACACATTATTGTCAAAACAAGTAGATGGTATTTTATATATGGGGAACCATTTAACACCTGAATTACGAGCAGAAATCGTTCGTTCTAAAACACCAATCGTTTTAGCAGGAACAATGGATGCGGAACATGAAATTGCGTCTGTCAATATTGATTATAAAGAAGCAACTCAAGAAGCCGTTGAAACATTAATTGAGAATGGCCATAAGAAAGTAGCGTTCGTAACAGCTGCATTGAAAAATATTGCTTCAGTGGACTTCCGTTTAGAAGGATATAAAGCTGCTTTAGACAAGGCGGGTATTAAATTCAATCCGAAATTAGTATACGAAGTGCCATTGACATACCATGCTGGTGAATCAGTAGCTGA
>CALALK010000224.1 GCA_937923125.1 uncultured Carnobacterium sp. | reverse complement strand
GCCATCGCTTTTGTTGCTGGTAGGAAACGAGTTCCTAACCCTGCTGCTGGGATGACTGCTTTTCTTACTTTTGTCATAGGTCTGTTCCTCCGATTTGGTTTATTGGTGTTCTTTAATCGATGCTTCTGATTTAAATTCACGACCCATTAGGCGTTGAATCTCTTCGCGAACATCATGTCCTTTATATAAAACATTGTAAACAGCAGTTGTAATTGGCATTTCGATATTCTTCTCTTGTGCCAAAGCGTAGACGGCTTTACACGTTTCTACCCCTTCTACAACCATTCCCATATTTTCCAAAATCGTTGGAAGCGGAATGCCTTTCCCGATTTGGTCCCCACATCTCCAGTTACGAGAATGAATACTCGTACATGTTACGATTAAATCGCCCACACCACTAAGTCCAATAAAGGTCAGTGGATCTGCTCCAAAAGCAATTCCTAGACGACTAATTTCTGATAATCCTCTTGTCATTAACGCAGCTTTTGCATTGTCCCCATAGCCTAAACCATGAAGAGCCCCTGCTCCAACCGCAATAACGTTTTTAAGTGCAGCTCCCATTTCCACTCCGACACAGTCCGTATTTGTATAGACACGGAAGAAGGAATTACTAAAAAGAGTTTGAACAACTTTAGCAGATTCCAAGTTTTCGCATGCTGCAGTGATGGTTGTAATATCACGGCGCGCCACTTCTTCGGCATGACTTGGTCCTGACAACACCACGATATCTTCGTAGCTGTCACGGTCCAACTCTTCTGCTAAAATTTCTGAAATACGTTTAAACGTTTCTTGTTCTAACCCTTTACTTGCGTGAATAATCATCGGTTTATTTTCTAGCAATCCATTTAATTGCTTGGCTACTAAACGAATGACTTTTGTTGGGAGTACGAATAAGACCGCATCTACATCTTTCACGGCTTCGGCTAAATCTAAATAACCGCGAATAGCTGGGTCCAGAAACACTCCAGGAAGGTAATGTTCATTCGTATGACGCTCATTAATTTCTTGAATTTGCGCTTCGTTATTTCCCCATAAGCGAGCTTCATGATGGTTTTCTGCGAGCACCATTGCCAGTGCTGTCCCCCATGAACCTGCTCCTAAAATAGCTACTTTTTTCATAGTAATTCTCCTTTACGCTTTTCCAAACAATGCTGGAGATTGTGGATCGTCAATCGATACATAATCTGGCACAGCTGGAACTCTACGTCTTCTCACCACGATAATAGCGATGCCCAATAAGAATAACACAATTGAGACTAATTGCGAGATTCGGATAATACCAAACATCCAGAGGCTATCCGTACGCATTCCTTCGATAAAGAAGCGTCCAAATGAATACCATAATAAGTATCCTGACATGATTTCTCCCACCTTTACGCCTTTACGTCTGCGCAAGTAGAATAAAATTAATACGCCGACAAAAGACCAAAGTGATTCATATAAGAAAGTTGGATGGTAATAAACACCATCGATATGCATTTGTTCAATAATGAAGTTTGGTAAATGCAAGCCTTCTAGGAATGCACGCGTTACGACTTCTCCATGTGCTTCTTGGTTGGTGAAGTTTCCCCAACGTCCAATCGCTTGTGCCAGTAAAACGACAGGTGCCAAGATGTCTAAGAGTAATGCAAACGATACTTTTTCTTTTTTCGCAAACCAATAAACGGTTGCTGCTCCGGCAATGACACCACCGTAGATGGCAATTCCTCCATGCCAAATTTGGATGATTTCAGAAGGATTTGCGAAGTAGTACTGCCATTCAAATAGAATATAGTACAATCGCGCACCCACGAATCCAAGAGGCACAGCCCAAAATACTAAATCGATAATAAATTCTTTTCGATACCCTTTACGAGTGGCTTCTTTATCCGCCAATGTTGTTGCTAAGTAAATTGCAAAAGCAATAATAATCCCATACCAACGCACTTGTAATCCACCGATTTCAAACGCAATCGGATTAATGGCCGAAACCATTTCTAAAACATTCATGTAACTAACCTCTAAACTTCTTTATTTTCTGCAATTAATTGTGTTAAACGATTCGTGAAGCTTTCTGTTGCATCGAATCCCATTTTCTTCGCACGGAAATTCATACATGCCACTTCTAAAATAATCGATACGTTACGACCAGTCTTCACTGGGATGCGGATTTTCGGAACCTCAACACCCAACAATTCAACATTTTCCATATATCCACCTAAACGGTCATATCTCTTATCAGGTGTCCAGTTTTCAAGATGAACCACTAAATCGACTTGTTTTTGATCCAGAATGGCCCCTGCACCAAAGAGCGTCATCACATCCACAATACCAACACCGCGGATTTCGATTAAGTTGTTCAAGATTTCTGGTGCTTCCCCGATTAATGTTAATTCGTCGTATTGATATAGTTCTACACGGTCATCCGCAACAAGACGGTGTCCTTTTTGAACAAGCTCTAACGCCGTTTCAGATTTACCGACGCCACTTTCCCCTGTAATCAACAGACCAATCCCGAATACATCGAGTAATACCCCATGCACTGAAGAACGCTCTGCCAATCTTCCTTCTAAGAAGTTTGTAACACTACTAGATACTTGTGTTGTCTTTGAAGTTGCTTGTAAGATTGGAATTTGCGCTTTTGCAGCAGCTTCGACTAATTCTTTTGGTGGGTCCAGTCTACGAGAAATGATAAAACATGGTGTCTCTGGTTTACAAAGACGTTCCATCACTTCTAATCGAATCCCTTCATCCATTGTCGCAACAAAAGAAGTTTCTGTACGACCTAATAACTGGATACGTTCCGCTGGATAGAAATTTAAGAACCCTGCTAATTCTAATCCCGGTCTTGAAATTTCACTTGTAACGATTGGGCGGTCAAGATACTCCTCGCCATGAATTGGTTTCAAGTGAATATTTTTGATTAATTCTCTAACCGTAACACTTTTCATATTATCCCTCATTTCTTTATACCCTTCTACTATACCATATTTGAGCGCTTTCTTGTATGCTTTTAGAATTTATTAAACTTCTGTTCATTCTGCCAAATAATCTAAAAAATATTTTTTAAAAAAAATTGAGCAACCTACTTGAATATTTTATAGAATTTTATATAATAGCCTAAGTTTCTGAATAGGAGGAAAAAACATGGTATTTTATTCATATGAATTTTTAAAAAGTAAAGTTCAACAAATTGATTATATTCAATTAGGACTAATACTCTTCGTCATTGCCGTTTTAGCAATTGCCTTATATCGTTATTTTAAAAATAAACAAGATACAAAATTTCGCGAATTAGCATTAATCGCCGTCATTGGTATCTTAATTCTTGCTGGTTCTAAGATTGCTGACTTACAGTCTTCTAAAAATTCAGAAAATCAATATTCTGGGGCACTTCGCTTCGTTGAAACGATTGCGGGGGATTTAAACGTTAATAAAGAAGATGTCTATATTAATACTGAAGCCGCAAAGGATGGAGCCATCGTCAAAGTTGGCGATCAATTCTATCGAGTATTAACAGGGGATAGCCCGGAACATTACCTACTCGAAAAAATGGAATTGCAAAATCCAAAAGTGACGATTAAGGAGGCTGAATAAGTTGAACCTTTCATATATCGATGTCGCAATCAAACTTGCACTTGGACTATTATCATTAATTGTTGTGATCAACTACACTGGGAAAGGAAACCTCGCCCCTACATCTGCAAGTGACCAAATACAAAACTATGTACTCGGGGGAATTCTCGGGGGTGTGATTTATAATCCATCCATTACCATCTTACAATACTGCATCATCTTATTAATTTGGTTTGCGTTAGTACTAACCCTTCGCTGGGTAAAAACAAATAATCGTACAGTGAAGAAGATGCTTGACGGTGAACCTTTACAATTAATTAAACATGGGAAAATTGATGTTGAAAATGTGCGTTTAGCTGGTCTAACGGCTCAAGAAGTTGCTTTTAAATTACGTTCACAAGGAGTCTTCTCTATTCGCGATGTAAAAAGTGCAATTTTAGAGCAAAATGGTCAACTCATCCTGACAAAATCTGGAGAAGAAAATCCAAAATATCCAATCATTACAGATGGTGTCATTCAACAAAATGTTTTAGAAGTCATCGACAAAACAGAAGATTGGGTCACTGAACAACTAGCTGCCCAAGATATTCAAGATGTTTCAG
>CALALK010000223.1 GCA_937923125.1 uncultured Carnobacterium sp. | reverse complement strand
GTGAAAATATGTATGTACATTCTTGTGAAATGTTCAAATAAATTCACCTATTTACCCCTACCTTTATTTCTACCAAAGAATTTCGCATTGAGAACCTACCGTGTCTTGGAACGAATCGATAGGAGCTTGATTGGTTACGATGATATCGATGGCATTGTAATTGGATAGTTTAAAGTAATGACTCGTATTGAATTTCGAGTGATCTGCTAGCAATATGGAAACATCCGAATTTGCAATCATATGTTGCTTAAAGATGGCCTGGTTATGATTGGCCTCGTATGTAGCAAAACGATCAAGTCCGCGGCAACTCAAAAAGCAAATATCCGCATGGAAATTATTAATAAAACTCGTTGCAAAATCCCCCAAAGCTGAGTTTGTTCCGTAGCCAATATGACCACCACAGAAGAATAAAGTAATATTTTCAAAATTGTTCAACTGACGTGCGATTTCGATACCGTTTGTAATGACGCGTAAATTTTTTAGTGTTCCTAAGTGAGGCACGAGTAGTGCACAAGTTGAAGAACCGTCTATAAAAATCGATTGATTATCGGTCAGAAAAGTTGAAGCTGTTTCAGCAATTTGACGCTTTCCTTGTGTCTCTTCGTGAGTACGGCTGTCGTAAGCGTATTCAATATTGTTTGTAGTAACTAGCCTCACTTCGCCATGAGACCGTATGATTTTTCCTTCTTTTTCGAGCTTAATCAGGTCTCGTCTCAATGTTGAGGTTGAACAATACATCAATGCTTCCAATTGGAAAGTAGAGATGATTTTTCGTTTAGATAGAATGTCCATAATCCTAGACATTCGTTCAAAAGACACCATAGATACCCCTCCTAATTTGAACAAATTTGAACGTTTATGAACAGATTATAGCACATTTGTTGAATGATGTTCAATAGTCTATCCATGTATTGTATCCGCTTTCTTAACTTGATAGGATAGTAATCAGAAAGGGATGATACTATGACTTTTGATGAACAAGTAGTACGCGAACAAATTTGTGATGTGTGTCATAAAATGTGGCAATTAGGATGGGTAGCTGCAAATGACGGAAACGTCTCTGTTCGTATTGATGAGGATACCATCATCGCAACACCAACAGGTATCAGTAAGAGTTTTATTACTCCAGAAAAACTCGTTAAATTAAATATGAAAGGAGAAGTGATTGAAGCCAACGAAGGTTTCCGTCCTTCAAGCGAAATTAAAATGCATATTCGCTGCTATGAAGAACGCGATGATGTGAGATCTGTTGTTCACGCACATCCACCAATTGCAACTGGATTCACATTAGCACATATTCCATTAGATACTTATTCACTAATTGAAAGTGCGATTGTTATCGGTTCAATTCCAATTACACCATTCGGAGTTCCTTCAACAATGGAAGTTCCAGATGCGATTACACCATACTTACAAGAACACGACGTGATGTTACTTGAAAACCATGGTGCTTTAACAGTGGGTAGTGATGTGATTACAGCATACTACAGAATGGAAACATTAGAACTCGTGGCTAAATCAACATTCCACGGAAGAATGCTATTACTAACAAAAGGCATTGAAGAAAAAGAAATCTCAAGAGAAAAATTAGAGCAAATGTTCAAAATGCGCGAAAACTACAAAGTAACAGGTCGTCACCCTGGATATAAGAAATACAATCCAGACGGAACTGTTCGTGAAGTTTAGTAAGAATAGGAGGAACAAAAATGATTCAACATCCACGTATTGGGATTCGCCCAACTATTGACGGTCGTCGCCAAGGAGTTCGCGAATCGTTAGAAGTTCAAACAATGAATATGGCGAAAAGTGTCGCTGCTTTAATCGAGTCTACATTGAAATATCCTGATGGACAACCGGTTGAATGTGTAATCTCACCTTCAACAATCGGTCGTGTACCAGAAGCAGCAGCATCTCACGAATTATTCAAAAAATCAAACGTGTGTGCAACAATTACAGTAACACCTTGCTGGTGCTACGGTAGTGAAACAATGGATATGTCACCTGACATTCCACATGCTATTTGGGGATTCAACGGAACTGAAAGACCAGGGGCTGTATATTTAGCAGCAGTTCTTGCTTCTCATGCTCAAAAAGGAATTCCAGCATTCGGAATTTACGGTAAAGACGTTAAAGAAGCATCTGATACAGAAATTCCTGAAGACGTTAAAGAAAAAATCTTACGTTATGCAAGAGCAGCTCTTGCTACAGGATTAATGAGAGATACAGCTTACTTATCAATGGGTAGTGTATCAATGGGTATCGGTGGTTCAATCGTAGATCCTGACTTCTTCCAAGAATACTTAGGAATGCGTAATGAATCAGTAGATATGACTGAATTCACTCGTCGTATTGACCGTGGTATTTACGATCACGAAGAATTCGAACGTGCACTTAAATGGGTGAAAGAAAACGTTAAAGAAGGATTCGACCGTAACCGTGAAGACCTAGTGTTAAGCCGTGAAGAAAAAGATAAACAATGGGAATTCGTGATTAAGATGTTCATGATTGGACGTGACTTAATGATTGGTAACCCAAGACTTGCTGAACTAGGCTTCGAAGAAGAAGCAGTTGGTCACTACGCTCTTGTGGGTGGATTCCAAGGTCAACGTCAATGGACAGACCACTTCCCTAACGGAGACTTCATGGAAACATTCCTAAACACTCAATTTGACTGGAACGGAATTCGCAGACCATACATCTTCGCAACTGAAAATGATGCGTTAAACGGTGTATCAATGCTATTCAACTACTTATTAACAAACACTCCACAAATCTTTGCGGATGTTCGTACTTACTGGAGTCCAGAAGCTGTTGAACGTGTAACAGGTCATAAACTTGAAGGCCATGCTGAAAATGGATTCTTACACTTAATCAACTCTGGTTCTTGTACATTAGACGGTACTGGTCAAGCTACAAGAAACGGTGAAGCAGTGATGAAACCATTCTGGGAATTAGATCAAAGTGAAGTAGATGCAATGCTTGCAAATACAGACTTCCCAGCAGCAAACCGCGAATACTTCCGTGGTGGCGGTTACTCAACTCGCTTCTTATCTAAAGGAAATATGCCTGTAACAATGGTTCGCTTGAACTTATTGAAAGGCGTTGGACCTGTATTACAAATTGCTGAAGGATACACACTTGATTTACCTGAAGATGTACACCATACATTGGATAACCGTACAGATCCAGGCTGGCCAACAACTTGGTTTGCTCCTCGCTTAACAGGTAAAGGCGCATTCAAGTCAGTATACGATGTAATGAATAACTGGGGTGCAAACCACGGTGCAATCTCTTATGGACATATTGGAGCTGACCTTATCACTCTTGCTTCAATGTTACGTATTCCAGTGAATATGCATAACGTTGCAGAAGAAGATATCTTCAGACCTAAGAACTGGTCACTATTCGGAACAGAAGATTTAGAATCAGCTGACTACCGTGCATGCCAATTATTAGGACCTATCCATAAGTAATAGAAAGGAGAGACTAAAATGACAAAAACAATTATTTTAGCCTGTGTCGGTGGATTAACAACAAGTATGCTCGTTGAACGCATTCAAGAAGTAATTTACCGTGATAAATTAGATTACTCATTCTACTCAGTAGGGATTACTGGGATTGATACTCTAAAAAATATTGATGTCTTATTATTAGGACCTCAACTAGCTTATTTAGAAGAAAAAGCAAAAGCTTCATTAAACGTTCCAGTTGCTGTAATTTCAGACGATGACTTTGAAAACATGCGCGGAGAAGAAGTTCTAAAACAAGCGATTGAATTATTAGGTTAAACAAATGAGTGAATCAAGCAAATCGGATACGCAACGATTGATGCAACTGATTGTCAAAAGTAGTAAAGTCACTACTTTAGCATTGCAATCCGTTAAGAGTGCTCTTGCAGGTGATATTTCATCTGCAAGAGGCATCCTTGATGAAGCCAAGGCTAAAGGAGTAGAAGCACATAATGTTCAAACAGAAATGATTCAGCAAGAAATTAGAGGTGAAGGCGTAAGTACATCACTTCTATCGGTTCACGCACAAGATCATTTTATGAACAGTCACTTGCTGCTAGAAGTTGTCAATATCATCGTTGATCAACAAGAACAAATAGAAGCGCTGAAAGAGCGTATTACAAAACTGGAACAGGTAGGTGAAATGCATGAGTAATCCAGTTATTCTTGAAATGAAGGGGATTGTAAAATCGTTTGGGCCAGTTAAAGCCCTAAAAGGTGTAGACTTCGACTTAAGAACAGGTGAAGTACACGCACTAATGGGTGAAAACGGTGCTGGTAAATCAACTTTAATGAAAGTGTTGACCGGTATTTATGGAGCAAACGAAGGAACAATTCACTATAACGGAAAACAAGTAGAATATTCTAAGCCAAAAGAGGCTATGGACGATGGGATTGTAATCGTGCACCAAGAGTTGAATATGATGAACCACTTAACAGTGGCTCAAAACATCTTCATCGGTCGTGAAGAAATCAATCAAGGATTGTTCATTGATGATAATGCCGGAAACAAAAAGGCAAAAGAATTATTCAAATTGTTGAAACTGGATATTAATCCACAAGAAAAAGTGGGAAACTTAACAGTTGGTAAACAACAAATGGTTGAAATTGCGAAAGCGTTGTCAATGGATGCGAAGATTATTGTTTTCGACGAACCAACAGCTGCGTTAACAGAATCAGAAATTAATGAGTTATTCGCAATTATTGATGACTTGCGTGCTAAAGGTGTAGGTATTATTTATATTTCTCACCGTATGGACGAAATTGCCCGTATTACGGACCGTGTAACGGTTATGAGGGACGGGGAATATGTTGGAACTGTAAATACAAAAGAAACTACGAAGGATGAAATCATCGCAATGATGGTAGGTCGTACTATTTACGAAGATCCGAAAGCGGTTTCTGCAGTACCAGAAGGTGCACCAGTTGTATTAGAAGTGGAACATTTAAACTCAGGAAGCCACGTAAAAGATGTCAGCTTTGTACTTCATAAAGGTGAAATCTTAGGGTTCTCTGGATTAATGGGAGCGGGTCGTACAGAAGTAGCTCGTTTACTATTTGGAGCGGATAAGAAAGATAGCGGAACCATTAAAATTAATGGGAAAGAGGTTGATATTAAAAATCCTCAAGATGCTATTAGAGAAGGTATTGGTTATCTTTCAGAAGACCGTAAGCGTTATGGATGTATCGTTGATATGACCATTGCCAATAACACTGTAATGACAGACCTTGATAAGTACATCAAAGGTGGTTTAATTGATGACGGTGAAATTGTGAAAGTCAGCGATGAATTCGTTAAACAATTAAGAACGAAAACACCATCATCAAAACAACTCGTTCGTAACTTGTCAGGTGGTAACCAACAAAAAGTTGTTATTGCAAAATGGCTAGAACAAAATAGCGATATTCTTATTTTTGACGAACCAACTCGAGGAATTGACGTTGGTGCGAAGAGTGAAATTTACTCATTAATGAATGAACTAGTAGCTCAAGGAAAATCAATCATTATGATTTCTTCAGAGCTTACAGAAATTCTACGTATGAGCGATCGGATTGTTGTCATGTGTGAAGGTCGTAAGACAGGGGAACTTGATATCAGTCAAGCAACTCAAGAACGAATCTTAGCGTTAGCAACAGATCGATAAACGAGAAGAGGTATAGATATGGAAGAGAAAATGTCCTTATGGACTAAACTGGTAAGATCAGTTGGTTTACAAAAGTTAATTGCATTAATCGCGTTGATCGTGATTTTCACATTCTTTGCAGTCTCAAGTGAATCGTTCCGTTCGTTTGATACAGCGGTCAGCATTTTAGACGCATCTTATTACATTGGTTTCTTAGCAATTGGGGTAACATTCGTTATTATCACCGGTGGTATTGACTTATCAATCGGTACAGTAATGATGTGTTCTGCCATCATCGGTGGAGTACTCCATACAAAAATGGGTTGGCCATTATGGCTAGCATTGTTGGCAATATTAGTGATTGGAGGTGTATTTGGATTATTCAACGGAATTTTAATTGCGAAATTTGGATTACCACCATTCATCGCAACACTCGGTACAATGATGATTTCACGTGGTTTAAGTTCAATCATGTCAAACGTACAAAGTGTGACGTTCCCATTACGTGGAACTGGTGAAGGCTGGTACAAAGACTTATTCAGAACGCAAGATAATTTTCCGACCGGGTTGATCGTCTTGATTGTCGTAGCGATTATTGCAGCCATTGTTTTAAATAAAACAAAAATTGGTCGTTACATCTTTGCCATCGGTTCAAATAAAGAAGCTACTAGACTTTCAGGTGTAAACGTTATCAAATGGGAAGGTATGGCTTATGTTATCAGTGGACTTCTAGCAGGTTTAGCTGGTATCGCATATGCTGCAACGTATTCAACAATCCTTCCTGGTACAGGGAACGGTATGGAACTTGATGCCATCGCCGGAGTAGTTGTCGGTGGTACTTCACTTGCCGGTGGGGTTGGTTCAGTTGTTGGTACAATCATCGGGGTATTCATCATGTCTGTCTTGAAGATTGGTTTACCATACATCGACTTACAACCACACTATCAATTATTCATCACAGGTTTCGTTGTAATCATTGCCGTTTACTCTGATATCTTAATCCGCATGAATAAGAAAAAATAGTTTGATATTGACACAATGAGTTGGGAAGACACCTTCAAGGAAGGGTCAAAAAGGACATATAAAGGAGAAAAAATCATGAAAAAATCATTTAAATATGCAATTGCAACTCTAGCTTGTGCTTCTGCTTTATTAGCAGGATGTACTTCAAATAAATCAAATGCTGATGGTGGAAAAACTCAAGCAAGCGGAGACTTCAAAGTAGAAGTAATCGCTAAAGGGTTCCAACATGACTTCTGGAAAGCTGTAAACAAAGGGGCTGAAAAAGCAGCTCAAGAATTAGGTGCTAAAATTACTTTCGTAGGACCTCAAAATGAAACAGCAATCGCAGAACAATTGGAACAATTAAACAATGCGATCAACAAAAATCCAAAAGCAATCGCTTTAGCTGCATTAGATACTGAAGCAGAATTAGATGCGATTAAACAAGCACAATCTAAAAACATTCCTATTATCGGGTTTGACTCAGGGGTTCCAGGAGCACCAGAAGGAGCTATCAAAGCAACTGCATCAACAGACAACCATGCTGCGGGTGGTAACGCTGCTGAACACTTATTCAAATTACTTGAAAGCAAAGTCGGAGACAAGAAAGTTCGTATCGGGGTTGTTTCTCAAGAAGTTAACTCACTTTCAATCACTCAAAGAACAAAAGGTTTCATTGATAAAATGGTTGAATTGTTAAACAAAAAAGGCATTAAAACTGCTGTAACTGGACATGACAAATTCAAAAACGATGTAGCTGAAGCTGATGCTAAAGTTGTTATTGAAGTTCGTGTTCCAGCTCAAGTAGACGATGCTGCAGGTAAAACTGAAGCTTCTACAGTTCTTGAAAAAGAAGACACTATCGCAATCTATGGTTCTAACGAATTTGCTGCTAAAGCAATCATCAACGCTAACGGCGGTTTCAAAGAATCTAAACTTGGCGCAGACAAAATCTTAGCTGTTGGTTTCGACTCAGGTGCATTACAACAAGATGCTATCCGTAAAGGAATCTTCGTTGGTTCTGTAACTCAAGACCCAGTTCAAATTGGTTACCAAGCTGTTAAATTAGCAATCGCTGCAGCTAAAGGTGAAACAGTTAAAGACGTAGATACTGGTTCTAAATGGTATGACGCTAAGAACATCGATAGCGAAGAAATCAAAGCTTTATTATACGAATAAAAATAGGGATTAGTAATGGAGGAGAAATCATGAGCTTGATTAAATTATTAGCCATTGATTTAGGTGCAAGTTCAGGACGTGTTATGCAGGCGATTTATGACGGGCACTCCCTCCAATTATCAGAGGTTCATCGGTTCAAAAACGAACCGGTGAATCTTAATGATGGTTTGTATTGGAATTTGTTGCACTTGTTTGGAGAAATTAAGCAAGGAATCAAGAAGGCTTCCAAAGATTCGATTCCGATTCGTTCCATCTCTGTTGATACATGGGGAGTAGACTATGCCTATCTAGATCAAAATGGAGATTTGCTCTATCAACCACATTGTTACAGAGATAATCGAATGGGTAGATACGAGGAGTCATTTTATAACGCTATCTCGAAGAAAGAATTATTCCAAAAAACAGGTGTGCAGCCTGCAACCATTAATACGGTCTTACAAATCTATTCAGATTTGCAAGAAAAACCACAATTAAGAAATATCGTTCAACGCGTGTTATTTATTCCAGATTTAATCAACTACTTACTTTCAGGTGCACTCTCAAACGAATACACAATTGCAAGTACAAGTGGGTTATTGGATATCTTCACACAAGACTTCTCTGAAGAAGTATTTGAACGCTTAGACATTCCGCGTAAATGGTTCACAACACCAACGAAGAATGGTGCGGTTTTAAGACAATTATCACCACGCATCACTCAAGAGTTGAAGGTTGATCCATTTGACGTGATTGCAGGGGCTGGACATGATACAGCTGCTGCAGTACTTGCGATTCCATATGAACATGAAAAAGGCACTGTCTTTATTTCATGTGGTACTTGGTCGCTTGTCGGAACAGAATCTGACGAACCCGTTGTGACGGAAGAAGCATTTGCATCAGGACTTACTAATGAAGGATGTTTTGATGGTAAATATCGTCTCTTACAAAACACAACAGGAATGTGGATTATTCAAGAATTACAACGCGATTGGCGCTTGCAAGGGGAAGAAGTTGGCTTTGGCGAAATGGTTACATTAGCCGAAGAAGTAACTGACAACCAAACTTGGATTCATCCAAATGACCCAGTTTTCGCTTCTCCTGGAGAGATGGAAACAAAAATTAAAGAATGGTGTAAAGTGAGTGGACAAAAAGTTCCGCAAACGAAAGGTCAAATCGTTCGTGTTGTTCTAGAAAGTTTAGCTTTAACCTATCTAGAAACGATTACTCAATTAGAGCAATTGACAAAACACGAAATGACAACTGTTCAAATGGTCGGCGGAGGCATTCAAAACAAATTGCTTTGCCAGTTAACGGCGGACTTTACAGGACGTACAGTCATTACAGGCCCTGTCGAAGCAAGTGCACTTGGAAATATCTTGTCACAAATGCTAACGCTTGGAGTGATTTCAAGTCGCAAAGAAGCACAAGACATTATCAAGGCTTCAGAACCTGTAACGCGTTATGAAAGTCGCGCGATTTCAAATTTAGAAGAAATTCGTTTGAAATTCAATAAAGTAAAGAGAGGAATTCAGTAATGTTAAAACAAATTCCTAAAATTTTAAGCCCTGAGCTTGTGAAATATTTAATGGAAATGGGACATGGAGATGAATTGGTACTTGCGGATGCAAACTTCCCAGCTCATCGTATCGGCCAACGAGTGATTCGTATGGACGGACATGGTGTTCCAGTGGCTTTAGAAGCAATTTTACAAGTATTACCATTAGATACTTACAGTTCATATCAAGCAGGATTAATGCAAGTCGTTCCGGGAGATCCAACTGTTCCAGTGATTTGGGATGAATATAAACGTCTCTTAGAAGAAAGTCACCCAGGAGCAGCGATTAAAGAGTTCGAACGATTTGAGTTTTACGAACAAGCTAAAGACGCTTATCTTGTGATTCAAACGGGAGAAAGTGCCTTGTACGGAAACATCATTTTGAAAAAAGGTGTTTTATAAACTTACTTACTAGTTAGGAGAGAAAAATTATGTCAACATTTTATGTACCAGCTATTAACTTAATCGGAAGAGGAGTCGTTAAAGAAATTGGACCTTACGTAAAAGAACTAGGATATCATAAAGCTCTTTTAGTAACGGATAAATTTATCGAATCAAGTGATATTCTTCCCAAAGTAACAGGACCTTTAAAAGAAGCAGGTGTGGACTTCGTTATTTACTCTGATGTAGAACCAAACCCAACTTGTAAAAACGTTAACGATGGGGTTGCTGCAGTTAAAGAAAACAACTGTGACTTCATCATCAGCTTAGGTGGAGGTTCACCTCAAGACTGTGCAAGCTGTATTTCAGTAATTGCAACAAACGGTGGTAAACCACAAGACTACGAAGGATTACACAAATCTGCTAAAAAAGGCTTACCAGTTGTAGCAATCAATACAACTGCAGGTACTTCTGCTGAAATTACAATCAACTACGTAATTACAGACGAAGAAAGAAAAGTTAAAATGGTAATGGTTGATAAAAACAGCCTAGCTTTAATCTCTGTAAACGACCCTGAATTAATGGTATCTAAACCAGCAGCATTAACTGCAGCAACAGGTATGGATGCTTTAACTCACGCGGTTGAAGCTTTAGTAACTCCAGGTGCTTACGGCGTTACTAAGAAATTATCAATTGGAGCAATTGAATTAATTAAAGAATACTTACCACGTGCTGTTAAAGACGGTCATGACATCGAAGCTCGTGAAGGTATGGTGAGCGCAATCTTCTTAGGCGGTATGGCATTCAACAATGCTGGACTTGGATATGTTCACTCAATGGCTCACCAATTAGGTGCTGTTTACAAACTTCCACACGGTGTTTGCTGTGCTATGTTATTACCAATTATCGAACGCGAAAATGCGAAACGTGTTCCAGCTGCATTCCGTGATGTTGCAAAAGCTTTAGGTTTACAAACTGAAGGTAAATCTGACGAAGAATGTGCAGCATATGCAATTAAAGAAATTGAAACTCTTTCTGAAACAGTTGGTATTCCTAAGAAATTAACTGAATTAGGAATTGAAGAAAAAGACTTCGACTTCGAATATCTATCTAAGAATGCGTTAATCGATGCTTGTGCACCTGGTAACCCATTCATGCCAACATTAGAAGAAACAATTGCTTTCTACAAAGAATTGTTCTAATCGGTAAAATAAACATATTCGTATAGCTTTTAAACGTGGAGTATTGTCACCCCCCAGTGAAACGTCAATGCTCCACGTTTTATTTTCACGGGAATTTATGAAAACGCATTAATTTGTGCTTGATATTTGATGAGACCTGGTCTAGTATTAAGGTATTAAGTATTTAGGAGGAAATGGAATGATAGGGTTAATTCTTACAGGGCATGGACAATTTGCTGTGGGAGTGGGACAAGCGCTAGAGATGATCGCCGGAAAACAAGCAGCATATCGCGTGGTACCATTTTTGGAAAGTGATCCAATGGATGCTCTTGAAAATAATTTAAGAAACGCAATGGCTGAATTGCAAGAAGAAACAGAAGGGATTGTTGTATTTGCGGACCTTTTAGGTGGAAGTCCATTCAAGGCTGCCATGTTAGCTTCTGTAGATTTTGAAAATGTGGAAGTAGTCGTGGGAACGAACTTACCAATGTTAATTGAAATTGCAATGTTACGTGAATTCGCTGCAAGTGCGCAAGATGTGGTAACACAAAGCTTATTAGCAGGAAAAGAAGCGATTCAACAAGTAAGCTTGCCAACGATTCAAAATAATGATATCGATGAATTTGATGACGAGGATGGGATTTAATGGATGCAAATATTATTTTAGTAAGTTCCCTAACGTTTATCGTATTCGTTGTTGTGATTTTAGGAATCTATTATATCTTCTCAAGAAAAAATATGAAGCATCAGCAACAGTATTTTGAGAAGTTACATGCAGAGTTGCAAGTTGGAAAACGTGTTGTCTGTGCGAATGGATTATATGGTACTGTAAAGAAAGTTGACGAAGAAAAAGTAGATGTTGAGATTGCAAAAGGCGTCGTGATTACGGTATCTCGTTTTGCGATTTCTGAAGTCTTATAAGCGGTGACTGTATGCAATCGATTTTTGGAGAGTTTTATACAGGAGCTGACGGTAAGGATTATTTCTATCTGCCATTCTTAAAGACGGTTTATCATATTCCGACAGATGACCTAGTGACCTTTAATGCCTTTAGACATCGCTTTGTTATTGCATTTGCTTTGGGAGCTATTTTTTATAGTTTCTTTCCAGGAGATGTGTTGCTATGCGTATTTGTAGGAGCGTTATTCTACGCGCTTGCGACAGTTGCTTATCTGAAAAGTATTTTGCCAAAGTATGTGGTGAAAAAGGGAGTCCAAGAAGGAGAGTTGGAACGTTCACAGCAAAACGAGCAGAAAGGATCGCTTGCTAAAACATTACTCGTTAGTTTAGCAGGAGTTCTGATTATCGCCGGAAGTTTCTTTGTTTCTGGTGAAATGATCAATCGAATGATTATCATTGCGTTTGGTGTCATCGTGACTATTAGTGGAACTAGTTCTATTATCGGAAAATCAAAATAAAGTGAAATGGAAGCTTAGATTCTAAGCTTCTTTTTTATGGAAGAAAATTGAGGGGGGACTTTGTTAATTGTGAAGAATTTTAAACATATTTGTAGAGATTAGTACGAGTTATCTGACATTAAAATGGTTAGAAAGACTTTTATATATAATGTTTTATAAATTTGAAACACAAAAATGATATAAAAACACAAAAGTGAAGAATTTATTAAAAAAGTTTTAATAAAACGCTTCCAAAATTCCAGATAATTCGGTATAATAAATTTAGCTTTTTATGAAAGGAGAGCTAGTAATGCCAAATATTTTATTAACACGAATTGACAATCGTATGATTCACGGTCAAGTTGCGACTCAATGGTCATCTTACTTAGGGGCCAACCTACTGCTTGTTGCAAATGACAAAGTGGCTGCGGATCCGATGCGTCAAGGGTTAATGGATATGGCTGCTCCTGCTGGTGCACAAACACGTTATTTCACTATCGAAAAAACGATTAATGTCATCGGTAAAGCAGCAGACCGTCAGTTGATTTTCATTATTTGTGAAAATCCTCAAGACGTAGTGAAATTAGTAGAGGGAGGAGTGCCAATCAAGAAGGTTAACATTGGGAACATGCACATGGCGGAAGGAAAACGCCAAGTAGCAGGTGTTGTTGCGGTTGATGATGCAGATGTTGCTGCATTCAGAAGACTGCAGGAGTTAGGTGTCGAACTTGAAATTCAGAAAGTACCAACTGAAGGAAAAGAAGACGTTTCGAAATTATTTCAATAATTTATATTTATAAAAGGGGTCAATGAATATGCAAGCAAGTTTTATTCAAATCTTATTAGTATTCCTTGTAACTTTTGTTGCTGCGATTGACCAATTCAGCTTTTTAGAATCACTATATCAACCTATCGTAATGGGTCCAGTGATCGGAGCTATTTTGGGCGACGTACAAACAGGGTTAGTTGTTGGGGGTACTTACCAATTAATGACAATCGGTAACATGCCAGTCGGTGGGGCACAACCACCTAATGCCGTAATCGGCGGAATTATGGCGACAGTATTAGCTATCAGCCTTAAATTAGAACCAGCTGCTGCAGTAGGTGCTGCTGTTCCATTTGCGCTTTTAGGTCAATATGGCGTTACTTTAATCTTTGCTTTAATGTCACCAATGATGGCTGTGGCTGATAAGTATGCACACGATGCAAATCCAAAAGGAATTGCTCGCTTGAACTACTTAGCAATGGCTGCATTAGGAGCTATCTTTGGTCTTGTAGTTGTATTATTCTTCGTCGGTGGACAAGCTATCGGGGATACTTTAACTAAATCTATTCCTCAATGGTTCATGGGTGGTTTAGGTGCTGCCGGAGGTATGATGCGTTTCGTAGGGTTTGCAATCTTACTTAAAGTAATGGTTTCTAAAGAACTATGGGGCTTCTACTTCTTAGGTTTTGCTTTAGCAAACATTGTTTCTGCAAGTGAAAGCTTAGCTGGATCTGCATTAGTATTATTAGCGTTCATTGGTTTTGCAATTGCATACTGGGATTTCCAAATCCAAACAAAATTCAAAACAGCGGGTGCTAGCATTGTGAACGATGGAGGTGAAGAAGATGGCATATAATATTCCAGATTCTTATAAAAACCAAACGCCTGCTCCACGCTTAGATAAAGCAACGTTAAACAAAATGGCATGGCGTTCAATTTTCTTACAATCTTCTTTCAACTATGAACGTATGCAAGCAGGTGGCTGGTTATACGGTATTTTACCAGGGTTGGAAAAAATCCATACAGACAAAGATGACTTAGCTGCATCAATGTCACACAACTTAGAGTTCTTTAATACTCACCCATTCTTAGTAACATTCGTAATGGGGATTGTATTATCTCTTGAACAAAACAAAGCAGATATCCCAACAATCCGTGCGGTACGTGTTGCTGCAATGGGACCATTGGGTGGTATCGGTGACGCTTTATTCTGGTTCACATTAGTTCCAATCGTAGCCGGTATTTCTTCAGACTTTGCATTAAAAGGAAGCATCGCTGGTCCATTACTATTCTTAGCGGTATTTAATATCTTCCAATTTGCAATTCGTTACTGGTTAATGCACTGGTCTTATAACTTAGGAACTGACGCAATCGGTATCTTTACTGCAAATGCCAAAGAATTCACTCGTGCTGCTTCAATCCTTGGAGTATTTGTTGTTGGGGCTTTAACTAGCCTTTACGGTGGTACTAAATTAGGAATCGAAATCGCAAACGGTGAAAAACCAATCGTTATCCAAGCAATTTTAGATGGTGTATTACCAAAATTAATTCCATTAGGAATTACTTTAGGACTTTACTACTTATTAGCGCGTAAAAAATGGACGCCATTACGTTGTATCGTTCTTCTATTAGTTGCCGGAATCGGTCTTGCATTCTTAGGAAACGTACTAGGAGTTAAATTCTGGGGTTAATCTTTGAACAATAAAAATAAGCTAGGCATTATGCCTAGCTTATTTTTTATGCTTTTTAAAACTGTTTTTTAGTAATGGCTTTGATACGATCTGCAAGGAATACGGCAACAACTAATTTTCCTAAGTCAGGAAGAATGAATGGGTACAAACCGAATCCTAAAATTTGTTGAAGGCTAAGTTCTTGCATCTTAATGCTTAAGAGTACGAAAGTCATATATGGAATTCCGATGAGGTAGAAGATGACTTCACCGACAAGGGCAGCAATTACCCAACCAAAGATGTTGTTGATACGGTTTCCGATAAATGAAATTACAGGAGCTGCTACCATAAATCCAATGACAAATCCAAATGATGGTGACACAAAGAGTGCTGTACCGCCGCCTAATAGGAAGAGTAAGAGGAAGTGAACAAATTGAGCAGCAAAAGCGCCAACTGGTGGCAAGAGTAATGATGCCAAAATCACTGTAGCTGTTTGTGCTGAGAATGGTACTGGACCAATCGGAATTTTTAAGTAACTAGATACATAGCAGAGTGCTCCTAAAAGTGCTGCAAGAACAAGTGTTTTAATGTTTAATTTTTTCATGTGTATAACTCCTAATCTTTTAGTTTTCTGGGCGAATACTTACTTCGCCATATGATAATGAATGAATGGTTCCATCGTCTGTTTGAACGATGAGATGACCGTTGTTGTCTACGCTCTTGGCAATAGCGGGATAGGTTTTCATGCCGCTAATCACATTGATTTTCTTGCCGACGATAATCGAGTGAGTTTTATATTCTTCCATGAAGTCTCGCTTACCGGCGTTGATTTCTTCGTAGCATGTATTCCATTCCTTTAAGTACCGCGCGACGAATTCGTTGCGACTGAAACTATCTGGAATTTCTTGCGGAGAAAAGAGGGAACCGATAATCGGTTTTAAATCCTCTGGAATAATAGCGTCATCGATATGTAAGTTAATTCCCATTCCGACAATCAGTGCATCGACTTTTTGAGCTTCGATATTCGTTACGGCCTCTGTTAAAATACCAGCGATTTTTTTATCATGGTAGTAGAGGTCGTTCACCCATTTAATACCTACTGTTTCTTTAATAAAGGATTCCACAGCACGGGTTGCAGCGACTGCCGTAGCACAAGTAATCAGCGAAATACTGTCCAAGTCACCGTCTGGAAAAATACAGATACTCATATACAAGCCAGATTTTGGAGGGGACAGGAAAGTTCTTCCTAGGCGACCACGACCCGCTGTTTGCTCTTCGGAAATAAAGAAGGTAGGGATTCTCGAGCCTGATGCGCCGTATGTTTTAGCCAAATCATTGGTTGAAGTAGTTGTCTCAAAAACTTGAATATCCCAGTCTTGAAGCTCCTCTCCCAAATGAGTGCGAATGCCTTCAACAGTTAACAAATCCGTCTGTCTGGATAATTGATACCCAACTTTTGTGCTTGAGGTAATCTCATAACCATCTTTTTTTAATTGCTGGATGGCTTTCCACACAGCAGTACGAGAAAGATTCAGTTGTTCTGCGATATCTTGTCCTGAAAGAGGTTTGTCCACGGTACTATATAATAGACGTAAAACGTCCTGTTTAGTGCTCATAATATCCTCCTTTCATCAGTATTCATGTTTTTAAGTGTAACAGATTCGGAACGATTGTCAACTGTAAATGTTCTCGAGGTTAACAATAGATACAAACGATTAAAAGATAGCGGATTCTAGTGTGAACATGGTATAATAATTGAGAACATTTAGTGAAAGGAATTTGAGTATGAAAAAATTAGTCATTAACGGCGGTAAACCACTAAAAGGCGAAGTAACCATTAGTGGAGCTAAAAACAGTACAGTAGCTTTAATTCCGGCTGCTATTATCGCTAATGAACCAGTAGTGTTAGAGGGAGTTCCTGAAATTCAGGACGTAGCTGCCCTAATTGAAATTTTAAATGATTTTAACGTAAAAACAGAATTTGTGGATGGAACGTTAACCATCGATCCAACAGAAATGAAATCTATTCCGATGCCAAAAGGAAAGATTCAAAGTATGCGTGCTTCGTATTACTTTATGGGAGCAACTCTTGCAAAGTTTGGGGAAGGGGTTGTTGGTCTTCCAGGAGGCTGTTTCTTAGGACCTCGTCCAATTGACCAGCACTTAAAAGGATTTAGAGCACTCGGAGCAACTGTTACAGATCACGATGGTGCTATCTACTTATCAACTGGCGAAGAAGGCTTAGTGGGTACGAAAATTTATATGGACGTGGTATCTGTTGGTGCTACGATCAATGTGTTACTTGCGTCGGTTCGTGCAAAAGGAAAAACGATTATCGAAAATGCTGCACGTGAGCCAGAAATTATTGATGTGGTGAACTTATTAAATAAAATGGGTGCCAATATTAAAGGTGCCGGAACAAGCATCATTCGTGTGGAAGGTGTAGACAGTTTACATGGATGTACGCATACGATTATTCCAGACCGTATTGAGGCTGGAACGTATTTATCAGTTGCTGCTGCAGTCGGAGAAGGTATTCGTGTGAAAAACGTGATTTTCGAACACTTAGAAAGTCTCATTGCGAAAATGAACGAAATGGGCGTTAAGATGGAAGTCGGTGAAGATGATATTTACGTTTATCCTTCGAATGAATTAAAAGCCGTGAACATTAAGACAATGCCTTACCCAGGTTTTGCAACAGACCTTCAACAAACGATTACGCCGCTCTTTAGTAAAGCGACAGGAACAGCGATGATTGTGGATACTATTTATCCAAAACGTGTCGGTCACGTACCAGAATTAAATCGTATGGGCGCTCGTGGAAAAGTAATTGAAGATATCATTACTTTTGAAGGGCCAGCACCATTAGTGGGCGCTGAAGTTGCAGCTAGCGATCTACGTGCAGGAGCGGGATTAGTTGTTGCAGGATTAATGGCTGAAGGAACAACGAAGATTTCAAATATCGGACATATTTTACGTGGTTATTCAAACATCGTTGATAAACTACAAGCATTAGGTGCCGATATTACGATGATTGAAGAGTAAGAAGGGACACTATGCCAGAACAAGTGGAAACTGTAACGCTTCAAAGCTTACAAGAAAAAACGTTAAAAGAGATGTACGGCTTTGCCAAACATTATAAAATTCCTTATTACGGACAAATGAATAAAAAGGAATTAGCGCTTGCGATTCTTCGTGCTCAAGAAGAAGCAACCGGATTTTTCCAGGTGGAAGGAGTCTTAGATATTAATCGCGCTGAGGGCTTTGGATTCCTTAGACCGATTAACTATTCAAGTAGTCAAGAGGATATTTATATTTCTGCTTCGCAAATTAGACGTTTCGACCTTCGAAATGGAGATCTTGTGAGCGGAACAGCGCGTCCCCCACGTCCAGGTGAGAAGTTTAACGGGTTGATGCAAGTTGGATTCGTGAACGGAAAGGATCCAGAAGAAGCCAAAGAACGTGACCATTTCCCAGGACTCACACCACTGTATCCTGAAAAACAAATGGTACTTGAAACCACACGTGGTCGTATTGCTTCTCGCATGTTGGATTTAATTTGTCCGATTGGTTTTGGGCAACGTGGACTTATTGTAGCTCCGCCAAAAGCAGGAAAGACAAGCTTGCTAAAAGAAATCGCTAATGGAATTACAACGAATTATTCAGAAGCCGAATTGATTATTTTACTCATTGATGAACGACCAGAAGAGGTAACGGACATCGAGAGAACTGTGGATGCGGAAGTGGTGTATTCAACATTTGACCAGCTTCCAGAAAACCATATTAAGATTAGTGAACTAGTATTGGAACGTGCGCTTCGTCTAGTGGAAGATGGACGTGACGTCATCATCTTGATGGATAGTCTCACGCGTCTTGCCCGTGCATATAACTTAACGATTCCACCTTCAGGAAGAACATTGAGCGGTGGGATTGATCCAGCTGCTTTATACCGTCCGAAGAAATTCTTTGGTTCGGCTCGAAATATCGAAGAGGGCGGAAGCTTAACAATTCTCGCTACGGCGTTAGTGGAAACAGGTAGCCGTATGGATGATGTCATTTACGAAGAGTTCAAAGGAACGGGTAATTCAGAAATCCATCTTTCAAGAGAACTTGCGGAAAGACGAGTCTTTCCTGCAATTGATGTGAAACGTTCAGGCACTCGTAAAGAAGACATGTTACTTTCACAAGAAACGCTGGAAGCCATTTGGAAAGTGCGTCATGACATTAAAGGAGACGGTCTTGAAACGAGTGAGCAACTCGTGAAGCAATTAAAAGAAACGAAGTCGAATGCCGATTTCATTCGTCGTCTCAGCTTATTAGATTAAACCCTAAATCCCTAAGAGTTTTCTTAGGGATTTTATTTTTTGAAAAAGGGTGGAAAGAAGATGAAAGGAGATTTCAAATAGGATGCTCCTTGTGGTAAAATGGAAAAAGGAGTGATTTTACGTGAAAAAGAAAAAAGTAATCAAAACAAATGCAGTTCGGATGGTCGAACAAGCAAAAGTTCCATATGCCATTCATGAATATGATGTCGATACGGCTCATCTAGATGCTGTACATGCAGCGCAGGGGATGGGGATTCCAGTTGAGGAAGTCTATAAAACGATCGTATTAACAGGCGATAAGACTGGACATTTAGTCGCTTGTATTGCGGCTCATCTGGAATTGGACTTAAAGACGATTGCGAAAGTTTCAGGAAATAAACGCGTAGAATTATTATCACTAGATAAACTGGAACCATTAACAGGATATGTGCGTGGAGGATGTTCACCAATCGGGATGAAGAAGAAATTTCCAACCTATATCGAACACCATGCAATGAACAAAAAAACAATTCGTATCTCTGCTGGGAAACGTGGACTCCAATTAGAAATTGCACCACAAGATTTACAACAGTTAACGCAAGCAACGATATTCGAAAATCATCCAGATGAGGTGGAAGCATGAGTGAAGTAACGATTCTTCACATCAATGATATGCACTCGAATTTCCACTCCATAAAAACACAAACGCGCTTTATGAAAGAGCGTAGAGCCACTCTTGAGGCGGAGGGGCAGAAGGTGTTTGGCATTGATTTAGGAGACCTTATTGACCGTGTTCATCCACTGGTTGAAGCAGAAGATGGAAAGATTGCGTCCAGAGTGTTGAACGAAGAGCAAATCGATTTTGCAACGCTCGGAAATAACGAAGGGACGGCTTACACACCGCTTGAATTAGAGGCGGCATATGAAGGGCGCCAGTTTGAAGTTATTATTTCGAATGTCAAATGGGCATCAACTGGAGAAGTGCCTCCTTTTGCAAAGGAAGTTCATTTTGAAACAGTCGATGATTGCAGTATTGCTTTTATTGGACTCACGGCTTCTTATCCAGAAAGCTATGGCCCAAATGGCTATTTGATTGAAGAGCCGATGGATGCGTTAAAGCGTCTTGTACCGACTCTTGCAGCAAGCGGTCATCAGATTATTTTGCTGTCTCATTTAGGAATTGAAATGGACCATCTGATTGCCGAAACCTATCCAGAAATCCAGGTGATTCTTGGAGCGCATACCCATCATTTCTTTGAAGAAGGAAAATGGGTCAACCAAACACTGTTAACAGGTGGATTTAAGTATGGTGCGTATATTGGTGAACTTCATTTGAAAATCGAAGGCAGTCGCTTAATTCCTCTTTCTGACAAAATGATTGCAGTAGAGGATTTAAAAGGAGATTCGACTATTGATGAAGGAGAAGTACTTCGCCAACAAGGGATTGAACTCTTGAAGGATGAAGTGGTACTTCCACAGATTCCGGCAACCTCTGTGAAAGAACTAGCCAAACTATCCTTAGAAGCGATGACGAGACAAACAGGAGTCCCAGTGGCATTTACTTATACAGGACTTTTCGTAGTACCGTTTAAAGAAGGACCACTCACAAAGTTCGATTTACATGAATGTATGCCACACCCGATTCATTTGAACAAGAGTCGCTTTAGAGTGTCTGATTTCAAACAACTATTGCAAATTTTTGAAGCGAAGCAGCCTGAATTACTAGAAAAAGCTATTCGTGGATATGGTTTTCGTGGTAAACTGTTTGGAGAGATCCTTTATACAGGATTCCAGTTCGTTCGTGGCGAAGTCGTTATGGATGGAAGAACGTTGGCAGATGATGAATACATTACGTTTGTTTGCCCGGACCATATGCGATTTGTTCCATTTTTCCCGATGATTGAAGAAAAAGGGGACAACGAAATTATTTATCCAGATTTATTAAGAACAATTATTGAAAAAGAATTATTATTCAAAGAAAGGAAGAATCATGACTGAACAGAAAGCAGAAACACTTTCACAGGAACTAAGTCAAGTCTTAGAAGAGATTGTGACAACACCTGAAGAAGAAGTGAAGCGTGCGGTAATGGTTGGAGAGACAACCGTGATGATTGACGATGTGCATTATGAAATCATCGAAGACTACCGCGACGGATTTAATATTGAAGCATTAAATGAGCGCTATAATGACATCTTTGAGCGCTATGATTATATCGTAGGTGACTGGGGCCATGAGAAATTACGTTTGAAAGGTTTCTTCAAACATTCGCATAAATTGGCGACTCCAGACCGCGATATCGATTATTTACAAGAATATTTATTGGAATATTGCAATTTTGGGTGCCAATATTTCGTATTAGAAAGAGATCCAGAGGCGCAACATAAACCAGTTGTGGAAGAAGAAAAAACACAACAACGTCCAAGACGTGAACGTAATAATCAACGTAAACGTCAAAACAATCAACGTAGAGAGCATGTATTTAGCCCTGCGGATTTAGATAGTCCGGTTCGTTCAAATAACAAGCGTAAGTTAAAAGAGAAGTCTCAAAACCGTCAGAAGAAACGCAATAATGAGACAAATCAAAAGGCGAAAAAAGATCAATCGTTTAACTTGAAAGAATTTATTCCGAAAGAAACGATGAAAGAAAAAGAATATGAAGGCAATAACTTCAAACCAAAACAAAAGAAATCTTCTCAACATTTCTCAATGAAAGAAGTGGAGAAACCAGCAAGCAGTAAGGTGAAGAAGAGCCCTGTGAAATCCACTCAGAAGAAAGGATTCCATATTCGAGAAAACCAACAAAGAGGTAACTAAATGTATAAAGCATATTTTATTGATTTAGATGGAACAATGTATCGTGGAAAAGACCGTATTCCAACGGCCGAAGCATTTATTAAGCGATTGCAAGAAGCCCAGATTCCATTCCTATTTGTAACTAATAACGCTACAAAAACACCTGCACAAGTAGCTGAAAACTTACGTGTGAACTATGGCACTGAAGTTTCGGAAGACGAAGTGTATACAAGTGGTGTTGCGGCAGTAGATTATTTGAAGTCTCATTTCAACGTGAACCGTGTCATGGTCATCGGGGAAGAAGCGATTAAAAATCAAGTCGAAGCAGCTGGATACACGCTTGTTTCTGAAGACCCAGAAGTCGTATTACAATCCCTTGACCGCAACGTCACTTATAAAGAATTAGAAACAGCAACGCTTGCGAT
>CALALK010000222.1 GCA_937923125.1 uncultured Carnobacterium sp. | reverse complement strand
GCACAACACCGTATTGAAACAACTGGTGAATTAGTGGATATCATTCGAGATAGCATTCCAGCTGCTGCAAGACGAAAAGGGGGACATCCTGCTAAAAGAATTTTCCAAGCGATTCGTATCGCCGTAAATGATGAATTAGCAGCGATTGAAGACTCACTTGAGCAAGCATTTGAAGTTGTTGGCGTGGGAGGCCGTATCAGTGTGATTTCATTCCATTCTCTGGAAGATCGCATTGTCAAAACAATGTTCAAACAGCAATGTACAGTAGAAAAGGCACCGAAGAATTTGCCAATTCTACCAACGGAGGAAGAAAAAGCTCCGTTCCAATTGGTGAATAAAAAGCCAATTTTACCAAGCATTGAAGAAATTACAGAAAACTCTCGTTCACAAAGTGCGAAATTGAGAGTCATCGAAAGAGTAAAATAAAAGGATAATTTAGAAAGAAGGGAATTCTAGTGGCATTAGCAGAAAAATATGTAGATACAATGAATGTTGCCGTACCTACACAAAAGCCTCTAGTTCGTGGAGACCGCGAAGTAACATCGATTCCGCAAGAAAAACAAAAAGCAGATTTATTACGACTTTTAGCCGTTTCTGGTTTTGTTCTTGCAGCTTTAGCGGTTATCACAATTGTAGAGAGCATGATCGTGGCTAACAAAAACAGACAATTACAAGATATCGAATCACAAACAACATTAATTCAACGTGAAAACAACACATTGCTTCAGGCAACACAAGAATTGTCTCAGTACGACCGAGTTAATCGTATCGCTAACGAACAAGGCTTGAAGATGAACGAAGAAAATGTTAGGAATGTTGGACGATGAGAAATACGAAAAACAATAACATTGCGGGAAATAGGCATCAAGCGAGCCGGATTTTAGTAGGACTCGCAGGTGTTTTATTTCTCATTTTTTCTGTACAGTTCTTTAAAATCATGGTGTTGGGGAATACCCATGGTGTGGATTTACGTGCAGAAATCAATGATAAAATCCATCAAAAACGTACACTCGCTGCAAAACGCGGTACTATTTATGACGCCAGTGGTAGTCCGATTGCCGTTGACGCAACAAACTATTCATTATATGCAGTATTAACTTCGGAGTGGAGTAAGAATGCGGATACGCCTGATTATGTCACTGACGTTAATAAGACTGCTGAGGCTCTTTCAAAACATATTTCTTTATCTAAGGAAGAAATTGTAAAATTGTTGAGTCAAAAAGATGTTTCTCAAGTGGAGTTTGGAACTGCTGGTAAAAACTTATCTGTTCAAGTGAAGGAAAAAATCGAAGCTGAAAAACTTCCTGGAATTAAGTTCTCAGAAAGTCCAGCTCGTTACTATCCAAATGGAATCTTTGCTTCTCATTTAATTGGTTATACGGATACGGTCGAGGAAACTGTCGATAACAAGACGTTAACAACATTAGTAGGGAAGACTGGTCTAGAAGGCCTTTATAATGAACAACTAACAGGGACTGCTGGTGAAGTTGAATATTCTGTAGATGGAAATGGATATGTGATTACTGATACAGAAAAAGTTACAAAACAACCAAAAGATGGGATGGACTTAACGTTAACCATCGATAAGAGATTACAAACGTACTTGGAATCTCTTGTTAGCGAAGCGGATAAAAAATACCAACCAGTCCAAATGACTGCGATGCTTGTTGAACCTAAAACGGGGAATATCGTTGCGGCAACACAACGTCCAACGTATAACTCAACAACAAAAGAGGGTATTGACGTTCAATGGAACAATTTATTGATGGATCAAGCTTTTGAACCTGGTTCAACGATGAAAGTGTTGGCGCTCGCTGCAGCTATTAATGAAGGTGTATTTGATCCAAATGAAAAATACAAATCGGGTAGTATAAAAATTTATACCGATTTAGTTCGAGACTATAATAAAGTGGGTTGGGGAACCATTACATACTTAGAAGGGTTAGCCCATTCAAGTAACGTTGCTTTCGTTCACATCATCCAAAAAATTGGTGTCGAAAAATGGAAACAATATTTAGAAGCGTTTGGCTTTGGAAAATCAACAAATTCAGGTTTTGCTAATGAGGTTTCAGGGTCAAACCCATTCAACTCTTACTTACAACAATTATCAACTGGTTTTGGACAAGGGATTACGGTCACACCTTATCAAATGATGCAAGCTTTCACTGCCATTGCAAATGGTGGTCAAATGCAGAAGTTACGTTTGGTTGACCATTTAACAGATCCTGATACTGGAAAAGAAACCCCAAATCCAACAACAGCTTTAGGAAAAGTCATTAGTCCAGAAACTGCGAAGAAAACTCTTCAATTTTTATATCAAGCAACTCGTATGAAAAACGGAACAAATTATGATTTTAATATTGATGGAGAAGCAGTCGCAGCTAAAACAGGGACGGCTGAAATCATCAATCCGGAAACAGGTAAATACTACTCAAACGGAAATAACTATATTTTCTCTGTTGTAGGGTTTGCACCATATGATGATCCAAAATATATCCTATATATCACAGTGAAACAACCACGAGTAGCTGTAACAGGAAACCAAATTATTAAAGAAATTTTCAATCCATTAATGAAGAGAAGCCTAGAATACTCTAGACTCTCAGAGTAAAAGAAGGAGGAAGAACATGTTTGCGAAAGAACTAGCGGACTTGTTAGTCATTAAAGAAGTGGAAGGTTCCGTAGAGAACATCACTGTAGAAAAATTAGCACAAGATTCGCGTAAAGTTGTGCCCAATACTATGTTTTTCTGTATCGAAGGTGTAACGGTAGATGGGCATCAATTTGCAGGGAAGGCAAAAGAGCTAGGAGCAAGTGTGTTCGTGGCTTCGAAATCTATCAAAGAACAAGTGGGAGATTCACCTGTGATTTATGTCAAAGACGTAACACGTGTGATGACCCTCTTTGCAAATCATTTTTACGGGTATCCATCAGAGTCATTAAATATGATTGGAGTTACAGGGACAAATGGTAAAACAACTGTAACGCATATGGTGGACTATTTATTAGAAGAATTAGGAAAACCAACAGCGCTCATTGGAACGATGTATCGTAAAATTGGTGATGAACGTATCGAAACAAGAAACACAACACCAGAAATCTTAACAGTGCATGAAACATTGCAAAAGGTGAAAGAAATCGGTGGAGACACATGTATTATGGAAGTTTCTTCTCACGCGCTTCAATTAGGACGTGTTTGGGGAATTGACTACAATGTTGCCGTGTTTACAAACTTAACACATGAGCATTTAGACTTGCATAAAACAATGGAAAACTATGCGCATGCTAAAAGTCTGTTATTCTCGCAATTGGGAAACCATTCTAAAAATGGAAAACCTCGTGTTGCGATTTTAAATCGAGACGAAGAACATTTTGAGCAATTCGCATACTCAACTCCTTGCGAAGTGATTTCATACGGATTTAGTGAAAAAGCGGATATCTGTGCGACTAATGTTCAAACAAACGGAGCGACAACTTCATTTACAGTAACAATGAATGGACAAGAGCTTCCTGTTGTGATTCCGATGATTGGACTCTTTAATGTCTATAATGTTTTGGCTGCTTTTGCAGTAGCGGTCGTGAATGGAATTTCACTTGAACGTGCTGTGAGCCGAATGAAACGATTCCCTGGTGTAGGTGGTCGTATGCAGTTGATTCAACAAGGACAACCATTCCAAGTGATTATCGACTTTGCACATACACCTGATGGGCTACAAAATGTGCTTGAAACACTTGAAAAAGTGAAAGTAAATCGGGTGATTACTATCATGGGTCATAGTGGTGGTAACCGTGATTCAAGTATGCGTCCTGAACTTGGGGAAATTGCTTTTGAGAAATCAGATTATGTAATTTTAACAGCGGATAATCCAAGAAATGAACCGCTTGAAAAGATTTATGCAGAAATTTTAGCAGGAAGAAAAGATGAAAAAACTGCTTATGAATGCATCGATAATCGAGAAAGTGCGGTAAAACGCGCTTTAGAAATCGCGCAAGAAGGGGATATCTTACTATTTGCTGGTAAAGGTGTTGAGCCATACCAAGTGATTGGTGACGAGTATATTCCTTATAATGAAGTAGAAACCGTTATTGCAAGTTTAGAAGCATTAGGTTTTAAATATCACGAGTAGAAGAAGGAGAAGATTATGATCGAAGTCATTTTATCAGTCGGCTTAGCGTTCCTTGCGACAGTCATTGCCGAACCACATTTCATTCAATATATGAAGATGAAACAATTAGGTCAAACTACATTAGATGAAGGTCCATCATGGCATAAAGCTAAAAGTGGAACTCCAACAATGGGAGGACTTGTATTCCTATGTATGATTAGTATTTCTAGTTTAATTGTAGGAGCTGTATTCGGACATTTCAATTTCGTCTTATTAAGTGGCGTTATTGGTTTTGCCTTCTTCGGAACAATTGGTTTTTTAGATGACTTTATTAAAGTGTTTAAAAAACAAAATGAAGGGCTAAAGAGTCACGAAAAATTTGGATTACAATTGATTGGAGCAGCTATCTTCGTAGTGCTTTTCCTTTTAAGCGGGAATGCACCATTAATCTACCTTCCAATCTTTGGTGAAGTAAACAGTATTATCTTGTTTGCGTTATTTACAATCATTTGGATTGCAGGATTTTCTAACGCGGTTAATCTAACAGATGGATTAGATGGGTTAGCGGCGTCTACGAACATTATTGCCTATGGTATTTATGGAATTATGGCCTATAGAGCAGCGCAACACTCGATTGCAATTTTCTGTTTCTGTGTAGTGGGTGGATTAGCAGGATTCTTAGTGTATAACTGGAAACCCGCTAAAGTCTTCATGGGCGACGTTGGTTCGTTGGCACTTGGAGCAGGTCTTGCGATTATCTCGATTATGCTTCATAAAGAATGGACATTATTACTTGTTGGAATTATCTTCGTTGGGGAAACACTGAGCGTTATTTTACAAGTCGGTTCATTTAAACTGACAGGTAAACGTATCTTTAAGATGAGTCCAATTCACCATCACTTTGAAATGAGTGGTTGGAAAGAAGTGAAGATTGTTTCTGTATTTAGTGCAATCGGACTTATTGCAGGTTTAATCGTTGCATTTGTCTTTTAAGAGAATTAACATATTTTATTAGGAGAGCTGGTCATTTATGCCCAGCCTTTCTCCATATACATATTCAAAACAAAAAATAGGAGGAATCATTGTGCGGAATACACATGCATTTGAAAATAAAAAAGTACTAGTCATCGGACTTGCCAAGAGTGGAGTGAGTGTTGCGACATTATTACATCAGTTAAAGGCAGATGTAACGGTGAATGATCGAACACCACTTGAGGAAAGTGTAGACGCACAAGGATTAGTAGCCGAAGGGATTAAAGTAGTCTCAGGAGGACATCCATTAGAACTACTCGATGAGCCCGTTGATTTCGTTGTGAAAAACCCAGGGATTCCTTATACAAATCCATTAGTAGCAAAAGCAGTCGAAAAGGGGTTACCAGTTTATACGGAAATCGAAATTGCACAACGTGTCATGGAAGGAACCGTACTTGGAATTACAGGTTCAAATGGGAAAACGACTACTACAACATTAACAAATCTAATGTTGAAAGAATCATTCCCTGAAAGAAGAACTTTTGCATGTGGAAATATTGGTGTTCCTTTATCACTACTTGCAGCGGAATCAAAGGATTCAGATATTTATGTTACTGAATTATCAAGTTTCCAATTAATGGGGATTGAAGAGTTTCGCCCTAAAGTAGCTTGCATCGTAAATATCTTTAGTGCACATTTGGATTATCATGGGTCACGCGAAGAGTATGTCAAAGCAAAATTACAAATCACTAAAAATCAAACAGAAGAGGATTTCCTCGTTTATAATGCGGATTTCCCAGAGTTATATGAGTTTATTAAAGGTCATACAAAAGCAACATTAGTACCTTTCAGCCGTAAATCTGTCTTAGAACACGGAGCTTATGCGGATGAAACTACGATTTACTTTAATGGGGAAAGAGTGTTGCCGCTTGAAGCCATTCAAGTACCTGGCGTTCAAAACATTGAGAACGTGTTAGCGGCAGTTGCAATTAGTAAATTACAAGGTGCAACAAATGAAGGAATCGAAAAAGCGGTTCGTTCATTCCACGGGGTAAAACACCGTACACAATATGTGAAAACACTTGAAGGCCGTAAATTCTACAATGATTCAAAAGCAACGAATATCATTGCGACACAAACAGCATTACGTAGTTTTACAAATCAATCGGTTGTATTGATTGCTGGCGGACTTGATCGTGGAAATGGTTTTGAGGAATTAGAACCATCACTTGGAAATGTCCGTGAAATGGTCGTTTATGGAGAAACAAAAGAGAAGTTGAAAGCTACTGCTGAAAAACTATCTATTCCAGTAACTGTAGTAGACACATTAGAAGAGGCAGTACCAGAAGCGTATGCAGTTAGTCGTGAGGGAGAAATTGTATTACTATCACCAGCGTGCGCAAGTTGGGATCAATTTGCTAACTTTGAAGTGCGTGGCGATTGCTTTATTGAAGTAGTAGAAAAACTGTAATTTATAGGAGAAAAAAGATGAGAGTATTAGTTTCAGGAGGAGGAACGGGTGGTCATATTTATCCAGCTCTTTCCTTAATGAATTATTTGAAAGAAAAAGATCCCTCAACAGAATTTCTATATGTGGGGACTGAACGTGGGTTAGAAAGTACCATCGTTCCAAAAGCGGGATATGATTTTAAAACGATTAAGATTCAAGGAATTGTTCGTTCGTTGTCGCTAGAAAACTTTAAAACATTATGGTATTTCTGTACGAGTTATTTTAAAGCAAAAGAAATCGTGAAAGAGTTCAAGCCGGATATCGTTATCGGTACTGGGGGATATGTATGCGCGCCTGTATTATATGCCGCAGCAAACATGGGAATTCCAACGATTATTCATGAGCAAAATAGTTTAGCAGGAATCACAAACAAATTCTTAGCACGTAAAGTTTCTAAAATTGCGATTTGTTTTGATGCCGTTCGTAAAGACTTTAAGAAGTATGAAGATAAAGTCGTAATGACAGGAAACCCTCGTGGACAAGAGTTAGCGGATGCCGTGAAAGATGATTCTTATTTAGATTCTTTGGGTATCAAGAAAGATAAACCAATCGTATTGATTTTTGGTGGTAGTCGAGGCTCTCTTCGTATGAACGAATCCTTTATCGAGTCTATCGAAGAATTTGAGAAGAAAGATTATCAAGTAGTCATGGTGACAGGACAAGTGCATTATGACAAAATCAACAATCTCATTACAAGTTTGAAAAAACCATTGCAAAATATCACAGTTTTACCATATATTAATAATATGGTGCAAATGTTCCAAAACACAGACCTAGTTGTCTGCAGAAGTGGAGCAACAACATTGATTGAATTAACAGCACTTGGCTTACCAAGTATTTTAATTCCAAGTCCATACGTAACTGAAAATCACCAAGAAGCCAATGCAATGTCATTAGTAGAACGTGACGCTGCTACGATGATTTTAGAAAAAGACTTAAACGGTGAAAGTTTAGTCGCAGAAATCGATCGTATTATGAATGATGAAGCCAAACGTAAAGAAATGGCTGAAAATTCAAAAGCCTTGGGAATTACAGATGCGTCAAGTCGACTTGAAACAATTATTCATTCTCTAGTGAAATAAGGATTAAGGAGGAGAATATGTTTAATCGAAAGAAACCACAACAAACTCCTCCACGTGAACTAACACCTTGGGAGTTAGCGCAACAAAATTCTCCAAGAGTGGAGCAGCCTGTTACTGAAGAGCCTGTAAAAAAGGTGAAAAAGAAGAAGGAACCACGTCCTAAAAAGACGAAACCAAAGTCACAAGGGATTACGAATGCAACGCTCTTAAAAGGGATTTTTATTGTTTGTGCGGGATGGAGTATTTACTTTATTTCACCACTATCGAAAGTGTCGGAAATTGAAGTCGTTGGATTGAATCAAGTTCCAGTGGAATTGGTTCAAGAAAATGATGGTATCAACAAAGGGCAAAGTATTTGGACAATTTTAGCGAATCGTTATCGTACAGCTAACTTGTTGAAAAATGCTAGTCCAAAAATTAAAGATGCTTCCGTTCAATTAGTGGCATGGAATAAAATGCGTTTGAATATTGAAGAAAATCCAGCGGTGGGTTATTACCAAAGTGATGATAAACACTATGAGCTTTTAGCAGACGGTCAAATCATTGAAGTGGAGGCCGATGCAACGCCAAAAGATTACCCATTATTGTATATGTTTACAGATGACACACAATATCAAGCACTTGCCAAACAATTGGAGAAAGTTCCAGCAAGTGTCATTCGTGAAATCGTAGAGATTCAGTATCCAAACGATACAAAAAATCACCAAAAGATTTATCTAAAGATGAAAGATGGCAATCGCGTCATCGGAAATCTGAAAGATATTGGAGATAAA
>CALALK010000221.1 GCA_937923125.1 uncultured Carnobacterium sp. | reverse complement strand
TCTCCCGTTTCTTCGTCGTGTTGGATTTGTTCTGCGATGAATTTGAATCCTGTTAACACATTCATCATTTCAGCGCCATAACTTTGGGCTACTGCTGTTGGAAGTTCGCTACTTACAATTGATTTTACAACAAGCGCATTACTTGGAAGAGTTCCTGCTTGTTGGTGCGCATATAGTAAGTAATCGACTAAAATTGCAGCGATTTGGTTCCCTGTAATCACTTGGTAGCTTCCATCTGGCAAGCGTACGGCTGCACCCATACGGTCCGCATCAGGGTCAGTCGCTAATAATACATCAGCGCCTACTTTTTTCCCTAATTCTACCGCATATTCAAATGCGCCTGCTTCTTCAGGGTTTGGAGATTTAACTGTTGAGAAATCTCCATCTGGCTTTGCTTGTTCTTCAACAACGTGCAAGCCTTTGAAGTTTGCTTGTTCTAATGCTTTTTCAACAAGCATTAAACCAGTACCATGTAATGGTGTATAAACGACTGATAATCCTTCCACATCGCTAAGAAGTTTTGGATTTACAGAGACTGTTTTGATTTCTTTCAAGTACGCATCATCGACGTCTTTTCCGATAATCGTTACAAGACCTGATGCTTCTAATGCTTCATCATCTAACACTTCGATTTCAAGTGGATTAGATACTTGGCGCACATATGCCGTTAATGCATCCGCATCTTTTGGAGGCATTTGACCTCCGTCTTCACCATATACTTTATATCCGTTGTAAGCTGCTGGGTTATGACTAGCTGTAATCATAATTCCGGCAAATGTATGCAAGTGACGTACTGCAAATGATAATTCTGGTGTTGGACGTAAGCTTTCAAATACATACGAAGCAATCCCATGAGTTGCTAAAGTACGTGCAGACTCCATTGCGAATTCTGGTGAAAAATGACGTGAATCGTAAGCAATCGCTACCCCACGTTTTTTCGCTTCTTCCCCGTAACTTTCAATTAAGCGTGATAATCCTTCTGTTGCCTGACGCACTGTGTAAGTGTTCATGCGATTAATCCCAGGTCCAACAATTCCACGCATTCCCGCAGTACCAAACTCTAATGGTGTATAGAAGGCTTCCTCTTTTTGTGTGTCATCCATTGATTGTAATTGCACTTTTAATCCTTCTTCAAGTGCCTCAAAAGATTCCCATAATTTTGCTGTTTCTTTCCAACTCATTTGCATTCGTCTCCTTCTACTGAGTAATCATTTCTTACGTTCTTTTATTATCACTGATTTTCCGAATAGTTTCAACTTCTTTGTGAACTAAAAATCAAGATTTTGAACTTCGAAGCCGTATTCCTGAATATGTGTTTTTAGCATATGCAAGAATCGCCCTGCTTCTTTGGATAATTTTCGTTGATCGTGCTGCAAGATTCCAAGTTCCATTGTATCTTCTACGTCTAGCGGCACCGCAACAATCTTATCGTCGTTTAGCTTACTACTAATAATTCCCGAACTAATCGTGTATCCATTTAAACCGACCATTAAGTTAAAGATGGTCGCACGGTCACTTACCTTAATGCTCTTCTTATGCTCCATCGTGCTGAGGATTTCCTCTGAGAAGTAGAATGAGTTTTCTTCCCCTTGTTCATATGACAAATAAGGATAATCTTCTAATTCTTCTAGAGTAATGCTCTCTTTTTCTGCAAGTGGATTTTGTGTACTTAAGAATACGTGCGGTTGTGCCGTGAAGAGTGGCGTGAAGACTAGGTTCTTTTCCTTGAATAATTTTTCCATGACTTTGCGGTTGAAATCATTCAAATACAAGACACCAATCTCACTCTTATAGTTCGTGATGTCTTCTAAAATGTTTTGAGTCTCCGTTTCACGAAGCGTGAATTGATATTCGTCTCCTGCTTCCTTTTGAATAAAATCAACAAAGGCATGTACCACGAACGCATAGTGTTGCGCGGATACGGAGAATGTCCGTTTCCGTTTTGTTTGTCGTTTATATTTTTCTTCCATCAAATTGACTTGGTCGAGGACTTGGCGAGCATAGACTAAAAACTCACGCCCTTCTCCCGTCAATGTAATTCCAGTATTCCCCCGTTGAAAGAGGGTGATATCCATTTCTAATTCCAACTCACGAATGGCCTTTGATAAACTTGGTTGGCTGACATATAAGTCTTTTGCGGCTTCATTCATAGAGCCTTTTTCAACGATTTTCTCGAAATAAATTAATTGTTGAATTCTCATCCGACCACTCCCTTCTATTACGTTTATTGTACCATCTTCCTGCAAAAATAAAAATAAACTCCTCCATGCAATTTGCATGAAGGAGTCGATAGGAATTTGTTCTTATTCTTGGAATTTGAATACGACTGAAGAATCGTATAATTTAAGAACTTTTTCAAATAAAATTTTGCTTGCAATCGCAGCTGCAATTGGAACAACAAACCATACAATAGCTGCTAAGCCCACCTTCAATCCAGCATCGATAGAAGCTAATGGTCCTACCAACCCTACGATACCGAACCCTGCAGATTGTGGAGTACCACTTACTGAGAAGAGCGCTACTGGAATCGCTGAAAGAATCGCTGTTGATAAACATGGAATCAAAATTACTGGATATTTGAATAAGTTAGGCATCATTAATTTCATAGCCCCAAGAGCGATAGCTAATGTGACCCCTGATTTATTGACTTTCCATGAGTGAACTACTAATGCTACAGCCGTAGCCGCAACCCCCATCGCTGCCGCCCCTGCTGAAACTCCATTTAATTGAATCGCTAAACCAATCGCTACTGTAGAAATTGGAGAGATAATTAATATTGCAAATGAGCAGCAAATTAAGATTGACATCAAGATTGGTTGTAATGTTGTGAACTTGTTGATTACTGTACCGATAGCAGTTGTAATCATTTTAACGTGTGGTAATAATAGTAATCCGATAAAGGCTGAACCCACACCGACAACGATTGGCATCGCTACAACCGCAGTTGAACCGAATTTATCTTTGATTAGCATTAACATTCCAACAGCGATACCAGCAGTGACCATTGTATTAATCAAGTCCCCTGTTCCAGCACCGACATATTTTTGAAGTTCTGCATTATACGTCACTACCCCACTGGCTACGAAGCAGGCCCCTGCAACAACCATCATCGGCATTGGTTTGAATCCGAATTGTAATGCAATTAAGCCCCCGATAATCAGTGGAGTTGCTAATTGGAAAATAACCGCGATTTGCGTAATGGTTACTGCGATTGGATATTGACTAAAATGTTTTAAAATTGCTGAAAGAACGGCATTTGGAATCAGTCCGACGATAACCCCTAGGGCTGTCCCTGCTAAGATTTTATTGATAAAAACTGAAGCCGTCATTTTTTGTTGTGCTTGTGCTTCCATAGTTTTGTCCCCCTCTTCTGCGAGCTATTTAGCTCCAAGAATTTGTTCTTTACAATGAACTAATGCTGTTAAAAACTCACAATATGGTGTTGGAACGCCATATTTTTGTCCTTTACGCACTACCGCTCCATTGATATAGTCGATTTCTGTTAAACGATTGTTTTCATTTAAATCTTGATACATCGATGGGTGATGAAGCCCAATTGTTTCACGATTATAACAATTATTTTCAATGAAATCTACAATTTCTGAAACATTTAACAGAATGTTTTCATTTTTTGCAACTTCTGAAAATTCTTTCACAATATTTTCAACAATCAAGTGTGCCGTCGTTGTAGAACCAAACTCATACATATTACTCATCAAGATGGTGCAAAGTCCATTCATCGTTCCATTTACGCATGCTTTCTTATAAATAGCGAATAGAATATTCTCAGAGTAAGATGCATTTAACCCACCGCTGTTCAACACCTCAACGATTTCTTCTGCATTCGCTTTTGCCTCCGGTGTATCTACCAAGTTCTTCAGTGCAATCGTTCCACTACCGAATAACTTAACGCGTCCAGGCCCTTCCATTCCAGCCGTCCACATCGTATTTCCGATAAAGATATCTTCTTTTGGAACAAATTGTTCAATCACTTCTTCATGTCCAATTCCATTGAGTAAGCAAAGGACTCTTGTTTCATCATGAATCACTGGTTTCAAATCTGTTAGCATACCTTCTAATTGCATTGCTTTTGTAAATAAAATAATCAGGTCACTCGTCATCTCTTCAGTGACTTCACTTTGAAGCACCGCTGGTAATTTTACAACGATTTCTTCTCCATTATAGTTTGCCTTTAGTCCTTCTTTTTGAATGGCATCCACATGATCTTTCCATCCATCGACGAGGATCACTTCATGCCCTGCTTGATGGAGCATTAACCCAAAGCGACTTCCCATGGCGCCAGCACCTGCGATTGTAATTTTCATCGTAATTCCTCCTTTATGTTTTAAAAAGCTTATTGTTTCCGTCTTTATTCTTTGTTACAATTATTGTGTAACACTTCACTTAAAAGAATAGGAGATGCCCAATGGATATTAAACACCTTCACTACTTTATAAGTATCGTTGACCATGGCGGATATTCGAATGCCGCTCGTAGTTTATTCATTACGCAACCGACCCTTTCTCAAACCATTAAAAAATTAGAATCCGAATTACATACTCCGCTTTTTATTCAGCAAACTAACAATAGTATTCGACTGACTGAAGCTGGACAGCTCTTATACGATAATGGTAAGAAAATCATTTCTCTAATGGAAGGGACTGTGGCTCAAATTCATGAGCTCAATCAACCTCAAAAAGAAACAATTCGAATTGGGCTACCGACACTTTTTGCGATCAAATTAATGCCTGAGTTCTCGCGTTTTATGATGTCGCATCCTTCGATTCACTTAACGATGGTACAAGGCGGTTCGCGTGAGCTTCAAACTGCACTAGTGAATGAAGAAATCGACCTTGGTGTTCTCTCGTTTCCAAAGATTGAATCCGATATTGTGATTGAACCGTTCCAACAACACTTCGCTGGTTATCAAGCGAGTCTTGTCGTTCCTAAAGGTCATCCCCTAGCTTCGAGAGACTCTGTCACCTTTGAAGATTTGAAGGAGGAACGTTTTAGCTCCTTATCTGAACACTTTATGCTTGGAAAGTTATTGCACCAACGTTCAAGACATTTTGGATTTGAACCGAATAT
>CALALK010000220.1 GCA_937923125.1 uncultured Carnobacterium sp. | reverse complement strand
GCTACTTTTGGACGAGATTCCAAGAATTAAAAGAAAAAAATGGAGAAATTAGCAAAAAAAATCACAAAAAACGCTTACATTTAAAGCGTTTTCGTGTATAATTAAGGTATCAATAAAAAGATAGGAAGGTTGATATTATGGCAACAATTGATCGTTTCGCTACAGACACTATACGCAAGAGCAATCCGCATCTTTCGCAATTGAAGGCAACTATTGAACCAGCTTTTTATTCGAACAATGCGACTGAAATTCCGACTCTGGCAGAGGCGTATGAATTAGCGTCACATGCACCTAATACAACAGTGTTAGATGCGTTCGTTGCAAACGCAAAGGATTTAGGGTTACCGGAGGATGCACATATTCTTACGGTGGTTGATGGGAGCGTTGTAGGACGTACTGCAAAAGCTCGTCGAATCTTGGGTAATAATCCAGCAGAAGATGCTAAGATTATTCCAATCATTCGTGAAGAGATTTATAACAGTTCGTTCAAACCGTTTATTAAGGGTACAGCCGTTGTAGGTCTTGATGAAGACTTCATGGTGAAGGCACATATCACAATGCCTAAAGAACACATTAACAACTTGTACTCATGGTTATTGAACTTCCAAATTTTCAATGACCAATATAAGAGACGTTATGATGCGTCTAAACAATATGACGAAAATGATATTTTCATTTTCTTCGACCCAACTTGGAGACATCCTGATTACCCAGATGGATTAGCATTCTTTGATACAAAACATAACTGTGCTGCAATTTTAGGAATGAGTTATTTTGGGGAAATCAAAAAAGGAACGTTAACATTAGCATGGGCAACTGCCGCTCGTAACAACTACGTTTCTTGCCACGGTGGTTTGAAGATTTTCCGTAAAGAAGGCGCTTCTTACGTTGCAAGCTTCTTCGGATTATCTGGATCAGGTAAGTCTACATTAACACACGCTAAACATGACGATAAATACGACATTGAAGTATTACACGACGATGCATTTGTGATTTCGGTAGAAGATGGTTCATCTGTAGCTTTGGAACCTTCTTACTTCGACAAAACAAATGACTATCCAGCAGGTCACAGAGAACAAGATTACTTCGTAACGGTTCAAAACTGTGGTGTGACTCTGGATGAAAACGGCCGTAAAGTATTAGTAACAGAAGATATTCGTAACGGTAACGGACGTACGGTTAAATCTCGTTATTCTACACCAAACCGTGTTGATAAGATTTCAGAACCAATTCAATCTATTTTCTGGATCATGAAAGATGATGCACTACCACCATTAGTGAAAATCACAGATCCACGTTTGGCATCTATTTTAGGATGTACATTAATGACAAAACGTTCTAACGCTGAAAATACAGGAGCTGGGGCAAACTTAGATGCGCTTGTTATCGAACCATACGCAAACCCATTCCGTGTATATCCATTAGTAGAAGACTACGATAAATTCAAAGCATTATTTGATAAAGGTGTAGATTGCTACATTATCAATACAGGAGATTTCTTAGGTAAGAAAGTTACAAAAGAAGTATCACTAGGTGTAATCGAAACAGTAGTAGATGGCAAAGCAAACTTCGAATTATTCGGTGGACTTCCAGGAATGGAATACTTACCAGTGGAAGGATATGAAGTGCCTGAAATGAGCGGAGACTACGCTGCGTTAATTCGTGACCGTATGCAATTCCGTCTAGACTACTTGAAAGCATTTAATGATGCAAATCCAGAACATCCAATTCCAACAGATGCACTAGAAAGCATTAAGACAATCGAACGCTTTATCGACGTCTTATAATGGAAGGAGTGTTCAGTGATGACTCGAAAAATAGGAATTACAGATACAATCTTACGGGATGCCCATCAATCTTTGATGGCAACCCGTATGCGAATTGAAGATATGCTCCCAGTTTTAGATCAACTTGATGAAGCAGGATTTGCTTCTTTGGAATGTTGGGGTGGAGCAACGTTTGACTCATGTATTCGTTTCTTAGATGAAGATCCATGGGACAGACTTCGTATCTTGAAAAAACATTTAAAGAAAACACCGCTACAAATGTTATTACGCGGACAAAATATTTTAGGATATCGTCACTATGCCGATGATGTTGTCGAAAAATTTGTCGAAAAATCAGCAGAAAACGGAATCGATATTTTCAGAATTTTCGATGCGTTGAATGATGTTCGTAACTTAGAAGCTTCACTAAATGCAGTGAAGAAGACAGGTAAAGAAGCGCAAATGACAATCTGCTATACGATTAGTGATGCGCATACCATCGACTATTACAAAGAACTAGCAGCAAAAATGCAAGAAATGGGTGCCGATTCTATCTGTGTGAAAGACATGGCCGGCATTTTGACACCAGCTAGAGGGATCGAGCTTGTTCGTGCGTTAAAGGAAGTGATTACAGTACCAATCGTTGTGCACACACACTGCACAAGCGGTATTGCGCAACTAACCTATCAAGCAGTCATTGAAGCCGGTGCAGACCGCATCGACACAGCACTTTCACCACTTAGTGAAGGTACAAGCCAACCACCTACGGAATCATTAGTCATCGCACTTCGCGAATTAGGCTATGATATTACTGTCGATTTGGCAAAATTAGAACCAATTGCAGACCACTTCCGAGTAATTAAAGATAAATACATTAAAGATGGAACTTTGAATCCAAAAATGTTAACACCAGACCCACGTGCGCTTTTATATCAAGTGCCTGGTGGAATGTTATCAAATATGTATTCTCAATTAACGCAAGCAGGCGCAACTGATAAATACGAAGAAGTATTAAAAGAAGTGCCTAAGGTAAGAGCAGATCTTGGATATCCACCACTCGTTACTCCAATGAGTCAAATGGTGGGAACACAAGCAACGATGAACGTTCTTACAGGTCAACGCTACAAAGTGGTTTCTAACGAAGTGAAAGCTTACTTACTTGGTTCCTATGGTCAATCACCAGTACCAATTCAAGAAAGCTTTAGAAGAAGCATCATTGGTGACCAAGAAGTCATCAGTGATCGACCAGCAAACCACTTGCCACCTGAATTCGAAACACTCAAAGCAGAACTTGGAGATTTAGCAAGAAGTGACGAAGATGTCTTAACTTACGCACTCTTCCCTAAAGTCGGTAAAGAATTCTTGCTCAAGAAGAATGGACAATGGCAAAAACCATCTGAAATCGTGAAGATTTTTGCGACTGTAAAGTGAGGAGAGAGTTATGCACTTAAGTTTATTAGAAATCCTATGGATCACAATCGTTTCAATGGGAATTGTGTTTGTGATGTTGACGATTCTAATGTTTCTCATGCAAGGAAGCTCTAAAGTTATCCAAATGTTGGAAGCAAAGAGTCATCCCACTGCTGGAGTTGTAGGCAAACCCGTTGAGATGAAGCCTGAAATTCCAACAAATGATGGAACACTATTTGAAACGAATAAACTTGCTCGAGTTGCCGCACTGGTCGCTTTAACAAAAGCGAGTGCGGATGTTCCGGACAAGCACTTTGAAATTGTATCGATTGAAAAGAAGGTGGACTAAATGAAAAAATACGAAGTAGAAGTGAATGGCGAAACATTTATCGTCTCACTAAAAGAAATTTCAAATGAAGAAGCAACACAAAAATTAGCGGCTGCTCCAACTCCAGCACCTAGTGCGCCAGTGGAAGAAAAGAAAGCTGCACCAGCACCTGCTCCAACAGGGGACGGTGAAGTGGTGCCTGCTCCTATGGCAGGGATTGTATTATCGGTCAATAAAAATGTCGGTGATGCAGTGAAAAAAGGAGATGTACTTGTGATTTTAGAAGCCATGAAGATGGAAAATGAAATCCTTGCTCCGGCTGATGGTGTTGTGAAAGCAATTCATGTATCAAGTAATGAATCTGTCGAATCGAACCAACCACTCTTAACGATTTAGGAGGCGATGGTTTATGGAAGTCATTCAACAGTTGATTGAAACAAGTGGGGTTTATAATTTAACGATTCAAAATGTCATTATGTTAATTATTGCCTGCGTGTTTCTATATCTAGGGATTAAACGAGGGTATGAACCATACTTAATGGTTCCGATTGCGTTCGGGATGCTCCTTGTAAACTTACCATTAGCAGGATTAATGGATGCTCCTACTGAAAATGGACCTGGTGGACTCTTGTATTACTTATATCAAGGAACAAACCTTGGTATTTATCCACCATTGATTTTCCTTTGCTTAGGTGCGTCAACAGACTTTGGACCGCTACTTGCAAATCCAAAGACCATCTTGCTTGGTGGGGCAGCTCAATTCGGTATTTTCGTCGCATTCTTCCTTTCAGTAATGTGGGGAATGACACCGCAAGAAGCTGCTTCAGTAGGGATTATCGGGGGTGCGGATGGACCAACAGCCTTGTTCTTAACAACAAGACTTGCACCGCACTTATTACCAGCAATCGCCCTAGCAGCGTACTCATATATGGCGCTTGTGCCAATTATTCAACCGCCAATTATTCGTGCGCTCACAACGAAGAAAGAACGCCTTGTAAAAATGACAGAAAACCGTAAAGTGAGTGAAACGGAAAAAATTCTTTTCCCAATCATCGTTACTATTTTCGTCAGCTTATTAGTACCAAGTGCAACACCATTAGTAGGATGCTTAATGCTCGGTAACTTAATTAAAGAAATTAAGGTAGTCCCAAACATTACAAAAGTTCTACAAAATGCGATGATGTACGGAGTGACCATTATTTTAGGATTAACCGTTGGAGCGAAAGCAACAGGGGAATTATTCTTATCAGTTTCGACTCTTAAAATTACTTTACTAGGATTAATCGCTTTTGCTGCAGGTACTGCGGCGGGGGTTATTATGGGTAAATTGATGTACAAACTATCTGGCGGTAAAATCAATCCAATGATTGGTGCAGCAGGGGTATCTGCCGTACCAATGGCCGCTCGTGTTGTACAAAAAGAAGGACAAAGAGAAGACCCAAGTAACTACTTATTAATGCACGCAATGGGACCAAACGTAGCCGGAGTTATCGGTAGTGCGATTGCGGCAGGGGTATTACTCGCATTCTTCTCATAATAGAAGCACTCCTTTCAAACAAAAATCAGAAGAAGAGAAATCTTCTTCTGATTTTTTT
>CALALK010000219.1 GCA_937923125.1 uncultured Carnobacterium sp. | reverse complement strand
TAATTGGTGCGGAAAATTTATTTTCGAATCCTTAAAAATGCTGTTTAAAACGCGGGATAGTAGTGGTAAAATGTAGGTGAAAAATTGTAGCTTGTAGTATGGTTTCTTTAACAATGAGGTGAGGACATGTACTTAAAAAGTGATCAAGATAAACATCAAAAATTGCCGACTTATGGAGTTGGGCCGTATCTCGTGGTGTGTATAATTGCGATGAATTTGACTGGTTGGCTGATGAGTCAGTCAGTGCTCGAGAGCGGACTGTTAAAGGGTGGCTTTAAAGATTTGTTTTATCTGATGGGCTTCCTCTTAATGATCGTTGCAGCGAGAATTCAGTGGCTCAGCGGGGTGAAGTCGTTTATTAGCACAAGTATCCAAACTAGCGAACTCAAGACAACAGGAATTTACGCGCGCACTCGCAATCCGATTTACTTTTCGTGGTGGCTCAGCAGCATCGGGATTACCCTAACCATGCATAATATGTGGTTGCTGATTCTGATTCCGATTCAGTGGGTGATATTAACCGTCGTGATTCGTAATACCGAGGAAAAATGGCTCTACGAACTGCACGGAGAAGCCTATAAGGACTATTGCGCGAGAGTGAATCGATGGATTCCGCTCAAGAAAATTTGATTTTAGAATCGCCAAGACAAAAGAATCAAGGTGAGATCGATGGCGAAAAAGGATTCTTTAAAGCAACAAAAGTTTATGTCGTTTATGTTTAGAGGAAAAGAAATTTTCAAACCACTAAACACGGGGCATATCGACGAAAGAGTGAGTTGTATTCGAGAATATGTGGCCAATATTTACTTTTACACAAAAGACGGTTACACGATTATGATTGATGCAGGGTATAACTATGACAGGCTTGCCGAAAAAATGCGGTGGCTTGATATTCGACCGGAAAGTATCAACGAGATTCTCATTACGCACCAAGATACGGACCACGTTGGAGCGATAGAAGTCGATAGCCAGGGGTTATTTAAAAATGCAAAAATCTATGTGGGTCGTGTCGAGAATGACTACTTAGAAGGCCGAGTTCGGCGCAAAGTATACTGGGGGCTCTATAAACTTCCGCAAGTGCATATCGAAAATGACAAAACATTGATAGAAGATGGGGAGATTTTCTATATTCACGATATTAAAGTCGAAGCCTTTCTTGTACCTGGTCATACGTGGGGACATTTAGTGTATTTAATCGATGATGCGTATTTGTTTACCGGAGATACGATTTGGTTTGGTGCGGACGGTGGTTATGCGTTTTTAAACACGCTCGCAGAAGATAGAAAATTACAAAGTGTATCGTTGAAACGACTAGAAGAAAAGCTCAGAAAGAGAAATCTTTCGCTAAAAATCATTACAGGGCATACCGGATGGACTGATGACTTTGAGTTTGCATTTTGCCATGTGGATGAAATCTGCAATGCCTTGAGGCGCAAACCAAAAGTGCAAGACCCGAAAGCTCCGTATGATGGATTTGATGAAAGTGGCGATACCGAGGACAAAGCAAGAACGGTAATTCTTGAAAAATGTTAAATGAATACAATCTCTAGCCAGTAGCATGTCTATTGGCTAGTTTTTTGTTAAAAAGCAAAAAGTAGCATATTTGCTACTGTAGCATATATGCTACATTTCAAAAAATTAAAACACAATTTTTTATCGTGATGTCAACAGTTAGAAACGTTGATTTAATAATGTTTATAAAGGGTGAAGCAAGCGAGTGTACACTCTATATACTAATTTATATATCCGAATGAAAGCTTGGTGTGACGC
>CALALK010000218.1 GCA_937923125.1 uncultured Carnobacterium sp. | reverse complement strand
TCTACGGAGAGAAATATGACAAGGATGGATTTTATGCTCGACAAGGAAAGATGATACCGCAACTGGCAGAAGAGTTAAAAGAGCATCCTTACTTTAAGATGGATCTTCCAAAAACAACGGGTAGGGAAATGTTTGGAGAACATTTTACAAGAGGACTTCTTGAGAAGTATAGCTCTAATGATGCAAACGACATTATTCATACTTTTACGTGGTTTACGGCCTATTCGATTGCATATCACTATAAGAAACATTTGATTGGTGCATATGATTTGAAGAAATGCATTATTGGTGGTGGCGGCGCCTATAATTCTTACCTACTTGAACTTATCCAAAAAGAGATGCCTGAAGTTCAAGTGATTACGCAAGAAGAACATGGTTTTTCTTCAGAAGCAAAAGAAGCGTTGGCATTTGTGATTTTGGGGAACCAAACTTACCATAGAAGACCATCTAATGTTCCTTCGGCCACGGGTGCGAAGAAGAGTGTTATTTTAGGTCAAATTACCTATCCAACTTTATAAAAAAGAAAAAATGCCTATTGTGGATTTCACAATAGGCATTTGCTTTTATAAATAAAAGACACTTTCTGTTGCTGATTTAGAGGGAATAATATTTAAACGTTTTTGGGACGACTCAATTACAGAAATACAACTATTCAGTACTGTAGCATTTTTCTTAACGACACTTCCTTCAAAAGCGACAGGAATGATTGTTTCACTGTTGCATGATAATAGAGCTTTTGCAATATCTTTTCCTGCTTGTTGAGCGAGTGTGTGTAAAAAGTAATTGGCGTCATAAATGCTGCAAAAGCTAGCAAGTTTTGCAACTTCTGTTTTTGGTTTTGAATAGACCGTTTGTACAATAGTGCTTCTATCAGGGAAGAGTTCTTCTAATGCTGGAACTAGTTCGCAGAAATCTAAAGGAGATTCAGCATAATCTAGATAGTCAACATACGTTTTTAAAATTTGTTTTCCAATCCAATATCCACTACCCTCATCGCCTAGAATGTGACCCCAACCACCTTTTTGAATAAATTCTCCATCTTTTCTTGAGAGAAGAGAAGAACCTGTACCTGCGATGAATAGATTGCCATCATTGTTTTTAAATGTAGCAACATGACTCATTTTTAAATCAGAATCAACTACGAAACGACAACTGATTTGTTCGTTAAAAGCTAACTTGAGCTTGTCAATGATGGTGCTAGCGCCTGCCATACCAATAGAAATACAGTTGATATCTGAATAGTGGAGATTGTTATTAGAGAGTAAGTGATTAATAACTTGTACTACATTTGATATTGCAAGCTCGAAGTTTACAATTGGATTCCCCATCTCTCCAATACATTCATCAACGATTTCTTGTTCTTTATATAAAACTCCTTTTGTCTTCGTACCTCCGCCGTCAATTCCGATTTTCATAGTAAAACTCCTTTCAGCATATATTACTATCGTAAATGAATTCAAGATTTCCTTCAATCTTGTTTTTAAAAACTATAGAAAAACCACCCAAATAAGGGCGGTTCAGTAGATGAAAAGGCCAAATTGGACTTGTTTTATTTCTTTTATTTTCTCAACTGATGCGTCAATTTGTAGCTGCTTTCCAAAATGTCGTTAGCACGGCTTTCGTCTTTTTGAAGAAGACCTAAGTAGAGTAAGTCGACTAAGAAGAGCGAGTCGTTACGACTGGTAATGGCTGCAGAACGAATCGATTTTTCATGGCGAGGAACTTTGAGGCAATAGGTGCTGAGAGCGTCTAGATTGCCGTTACCTTGTCCAGTAATCGATACGGTTGGGATGCCACGTTGTTTAGCAATTTCAAAGGCTGCATTGACTTCTCTTGTGTTGGCAGAGTAGCTGACACCAATCACTAAGTCTTTTTCCGTAGCATTGCTAAGGCTTGCGAGTTGGATGTGTGAGTCAGTATGGTAGACGATATTTTTACCGATACGGCTTAGTTTAAAGTAAATATCGCTGCAGACAAGACCTGAAGCGCCGACCCCAAAAGTGTAGATTTTGTTCGCGTTTTTGAGTAAGTCAATCACGCGGTCGAGTGTGTCGTCATCGATGAGTTCAATCGTCATTTCATAGGAACGAGAAACCGTCTTAATTAATTTAGATTGAATGGTTTTGATCGAGTCGTCTTTATCGATTTGTTCATCGATGGATTGTGAGTTTTGTTGTGCTAAATTCACCTTGAATCGAGAGTAAGAACGGAACCCAATTTTTTTAATATATTTACTAATAGAAGAAGACGAAACCCCAATTTCATCTGCCAATACATGAATGCTTGAAGAAAGCACGACATCTGAATGTTTTGAGATGAATTCTTCAATTTTTTTATCTGTTGCTGTTAAAAACTTCTTCATAGAATCCCTACCTTTTTCGAGAAATATTGTTTCCGATTTCATTATACAGTATTGAAATAAAATTTACAACGGTGTATAATATGTTTAAGAAAAACGATTTCATTATGAATTTTAGTGGAATTTTTAAGAGGAGGTGGAGAAAATGGATGATATTTCAAAATTGATGACGGAACAAGTTAATGACAGAAGTAAGGATATTGAAACGCAGTCGATTCGTGAGATTTTACGTTATATGAATGACGAAAACAGAAAAATCACCGATGCGATTGAACAGTGCATTCCAGAAATTGAAAAAGTGACAGCAGGTGTTGTACAAGCATTCGAGAAAGGAGGCCGATTGATTTATCTGGGCGCGGGGACTTCTGGTCGACTTGGTGTTCTGGACGCTAGCGAATGCCCTCCAACATTCGGTGTATCGCCGGAGATGGTAGTGGGAATCATTGCGGGTGGAGATTATGCTCTTCGAAACGCCATTGAAGGTGCCGAAGATGACGAAACCTTAGCCGAGAGACAGCTAAGAGACTTGGATTTAGTCAAAGAGGATGTAGTCATCGGGATTAGCGCGAGTGGACGTACTCCTTATGTGGCAGCAGGACTTGCCTATGCCAATGAGGTTGGATGTTTCACAGGTGCGATTTCCAATTCTCCAAATGCTTTAATTTCTAACATTGCTTCGGTTGGTATCGAAGCGATTACTGGGCCAGAAGTGGTTACCGGATCTACGCGAATGAAAGCAGGTACGGCTCAAAAAATCATTCTCAATATGATTACAACGACTGCAATGATTCAAGTAGGGAAAATTTTCAAAGGATATATGGTCGATGTTCAACCAACGAACCTAAAGTTGAAACAGCGAGCAACCAATATTCTCTCTAAAATCACAAATCTTTCTCCTGAAGATGCAAGAAGTGTTCTTGAGGAAAATGATTTTGATTTAAAAGTCGCTATTATCTCTCAAATACATCATATTTCGGCAAAAGAAGCAGAACAACTGCTTCAGGCAAATCAGATGAATATTGTCAAGGCAATGAAAAATAAGGAGGCTTAATAAAATGGATGCAAAGAAAGTAGCAAGTGAAATTTTAAATAAAGTCGGACAAAAGGAAAACGTGGTTAGTAATGCTACATGTATGACTCGCTTACGTCTGACTGTAGCGGATACATCTAAAGTGGATGTCGCTGGATTAAAAGACGTGGATTCAGTATTAGGAGTTGTAGAACGTGAACAAGGGGTTCAAATCGTTTTAGGACCTGGTAAAGTGACTGAAGTTGGTCGCGAATTTGCGGAATTAACTGGAATTGAATTAGGTAGCGTAGATGAAGTAGACGCAGCTGATTTAGCAAAAGAAAATAAAAAAGAAAATAAAGCAAAACATAATGGACCAGTTCAACGTTTCTTGGAACACATCGCTAACATTTTCGTACCATTATTACCAGGGATTATCGCAGCTGGTTTAATTAACGGTATTTCAAACGTTATTAACGTAACAACAAAAAATGCGTATAACTTTGAATGGTGGTATCAAGCCATCCGTACAATGGGCTGGGGGCTATTCGCCTTCTTACCTTTATATGTAGGGTACAATGCCGCTCGTGAGTTCAAAGGGACTCCTATTCTTGGGGCAATCGCAGGAAGTATGTCACTTGGGGTTTCAACAATGCCACTTCTTTTAAAAACAGATGCTGGTCAAGTGTTGATGCCATTTACGGATAAACCATTCAACCCAGGTGCTGGTGGTCTATTAGCCGCATTAATGATGGGGATTGTAGTAGCTTACTTAGAACGCGCTATTGATAAAGTAATCCCAACCATGTTGAAGACATTCTTAACACCATTATTAACATTAATCATTGGTGCATTCTTATCAGTATTAATCATCCAACCTGCTGGTGCTGCGTTAACTCAAGGTATTTATACAGTATTAAACTTCGTATATGAACAATTAGGAATCTTTGGTGGATACATCTTAGCCGCTGGATTCTTACCAATCGTATCTGTTGGTTTACACCAAGCGTTAACTCCAATCCACGTTCTATTAAACAATCCAGAAGGACCAACTCAAGGGATCAACTACCTATTACCAATCTTAATGATGGCCGGTGGTGGACAAGTGGGTGCAGGTTTAGCATTATACTTGAAGACTAAGAACAAAAAATTAAAACAATTAACAAGAGACTCATTACCAGTTGGTATCTTAGGTATCGGGGAACCAATGATGTACGCTGTAACACTTCCTTTAGGAAAACCATTCTTAACAGCCTGCTTAGGTTCAGGTTTTGGAGGAATGTTGGCTGTTCTATTCCACTTAGGTACTGTATCTCAAGGGGTTTCAGGATTATTCGGTGCTTTAATTATGGTTCCTGGAACACAAGCATTATTCCTAACTGCAATGGTTGGAGCTTACATCGGTGGATTTGTTATCACATGGTTATTCGGTGTAGATGAGGATCGTATTAACGAAGTATATGGAAACAAATAGAGCAAACATTTCTTTTGGGCGCTCCATCTATATCAATCTTGGTGAACAAGTCGTTACACAAGTATTAGAAGAAATGAAAGCCGCGCGTCAAACCGTGGCTTTTACTTCTTTTCAGTTGCCAGAACATCCGCTTGAAATCTCGGATATGACACGTCTTGTGGAGCTCGCTCGTTCATACGAGGTGGATTTAATTCCAGACATCGCCCATAAAGATCTTACCAAAGAAAACATAGCAGCTCTGAAAAAAGCAGGGCTATCGTACTTACGTCTGGACGAATTTGGAGACGAAGCGTTTATTGAACGTTGCGGCAAGGCGTTTACGCTGGTTGTGAATGCTTCAACATTTACGCACCGTGAATACAAACTGTTGGAACGACTCGGATTTGCTCGTCGAATCATCGCTTGTCATAATTATTATCCAAAAGTATATTCAGGAATTTCGCTTTCTAAATTTGCAACGATTAACCAAAATTTGCATGCGCTTGGTGTGAAAGTGCTGGCATTTATTCCAGGAGATGAACCTTTAAGAGGGCCGCTTCATGAAGGCTTACCAACAGTGGAAACGCATCGTACGTTAGATACGCGATTGGCGATTTGCGAATTGATTGCATCACATACGGATATGATTTTAGTGGGGGATACGTTTATTAATGCCTCTACACAAAAAGTCATGAAGGAATTCCAAGAAGGGTTTGTGTCACTAAAGGCAGAGGCGCCTGCAGCATTAACAGGTAAAGTGCTTCATGACCGTATCGATGTCAGTGATTTTGTGTACCGAGTACTCGGCACTCGTGGATCAGCTATATTGGGAAGCGAGGTTTCTACAACAACCCGCACCGTTGGAGAAATCAACCAAGCCAATGCTAGTTACGGTCGTTACCAAGGCGAAATCGAAATCGCTAAAGTTGAGTTGCCTTCGGACGCTCGCCAAAATGTCATCGGGCACTTACTTCCATCTGAGATTGCAGTATTTACTGCTTTGCCAGAAGGATTTGGCATTCAATTAGAAGTCGAATAACAAACAGCAATCCATCCGCCACTTTTGGCAGGGTGGATTGTTCATTTTTCAAGACAACATTAGAAAAATAAGCCATTTTATGATACTCTAGATGAGTAAAAATTTTATAGGAATAAAGGGGGCCTTTGGATGATAGAGCTGATTGCAACAGTTGAATCCATCCAACAAGCAAAAGACTTGCTTGAAGCGGGCGTGGACACGATTTATTTTGGGGAAGACCAATTCGGACTTCGCCTTCCTATGTCGTTTACACGTGAGGAACAAAAAGAATTAACGGAATTGGCGCACCAATATGGAAAGAAAGCAAGCGTTGCTGTCAACGCGATTTTCCATAATGAAGGAATTGCGCTTGTACCTGAGTATTTAACATTTTTAAAGGAAATCGGTGTTGATAACATCGCGGTAGGAGATCCAGGAGTGGTTCAAATTATGAAGAACCCTGAGTACTCAATTCCGTATCGTTATGATGCAGCGGTTTTAGTAACAAGTAGTCGTCAAATCAACTTCTGGGGAAAACGTGGTGCCGTTGGTGCGGTGATTGCGCGTGAAATTCCTCGTGAAGAAATGAAAATTTTGGCAGCAGGTGTAGAAATTCCAATCGAAGTTCTTGTGTACGGTGCGACTTGTATCCATCATTCAAAACGCCCACTGTTAAATAACTATTTTAACTATATCGAGAAAAAAGAATCGGTTGAAAAACGTCGCGGTTTATTCGTATCAGAACCTGCCGATGAAGATTCTCACTATTCCATCTACGAAGACATTAACGGAACGCATATTTTCGCGAATAACGACGTGTCTCTTGCGCCTTATTTGTTAGAATTAACAGAAATGGGTATTCCACAATGGAAATTAGACGGAGTGTTAGCTCCAGGTCAAGATTTCGTGGAAGTAGCGAAATTATTCGTCAATGCTCGTAATGAAATCGAAGCAGGTACATGGACGCCAGAGAAGAGCGCTAGCCTTGAATTACAAGTGCGCGCACACCATCCAAAAGTACGTGGCCTTGAAGCAGGATTTTACTTATTAAATCCAGAAGATGTGAAATAGGAGAGAGTCAAATGGGAAGAAAAATATTGAAAAAACCTGAAGTACTTGCTCCAGCGGGTACTCTTGAAAAATTAAAAACAGCTATTTTGTACGGAGCCGATGCGGTTTTCCTTGGTGGGGAAGCGTACGGACTTCGTAGCCGTGCAGGAAACTTCGACTTTGCAGAAATGAAAGAAGCCGTTGATTTTGCCCATGCACATAATGCAAAAGTTTATATCGCAGCCAACATGGTTACGCACGAAGGTGACGAAAAAGGAGCGGGAGAATTCTTCCGTACGGTTCGTGACATCGGTATCGATGCGGCCATCATCAGTGATATGGCCTTAATGGATATTTGTGCCTCAGAAGCGCCAGGATTACCAATCCATTTATCAACACAATCTTCAGCAGCCAACTACGAAACGCTAAACTTCTGGAAAGACGAAGGGTTAGAGCGTGTCGTGTTAGCGCGTGAAGTATCAATGGATGAAATCAGAGAAATGCAAGAAAAAGTGGATGTAGAAATCGAAGCGTTTATCCACGGTGCAATGTGTATTTCTTATTCAGGCCGTTGCGTATTATCAAACCACATGGTGCATCGTGATGCTAACCGTGGTGGATGTGCGCAGTCTTGTCGTTGGAAATACGGTCTATTCGATATGCCATTTGCCGGTGAAAAGAATATGGTCGGTGCTGGCGAAGAAGGAATCGAAGAGAAATTCTCAATGAGTGCCGTTGACTTATCAATGCTTCAAAACTTACCTGACTTAATCGAAGCAGGTGTGGATAGCTTGAAGATTGAAGGTCGTATGAAATCAATCCACTATGTTTCAACAGTATCGAACGTTTACCGTGCTGCAGTAGATTCTTACTGCGAAGATCCAGATAACTATGTATGTAAACAAGAATGGATTGACGAGTTATGGAAAGCAGCGCAACGTGAGTTAGCAACTGGTTTCTACTACCAAATTCCAACTGAAGAAGAGCAATTATTTGGCCCACGCCGTCAAATTCCTCAATATGCTTTCGTTGGACAAGTACTTGAGTATGATCCAGAAACTCAAATGGCAACAGTACAACAACGTAATAACTTCAAAGTTGGAGACCATATCGAATTCTACGGACCAGGAATGCGTCACCACGAAGAAGCATTAACACAATTGTGGGATGAAAATGGCGAAGAAATCGAAGCAGCTCCTCATGCGATGATGATCTGCAAGATGAAAGTATCTGAGCCAGTGAAACCTTTAGATATGATTCGTAAACGTCGTTAAGACGAATTTTTAAAAGAAAGAAGGAAAGCAAATGTCATTACCAAATTGCCCTAAATGTGGTTCAGAATACACATATGAAGATGGCGTATTACTAGTATGTCCAGAATGTGCGTATGAATGGGAACCAGGTTCAGAAGTTGAAGAAGGCCCAGTAGCCATCGATGCGAACGGAAATAAATTACAAGATGGCGATACTGTAACAGTCATCAAAGATTTAAAAGTGAAAGGCGCTCCGAAAGATATTAAGCAAGGAACACGTGTGAAGAATATTCGCATCGTGGAAGGCGATCATAATATCGATTGTAAGATAGATGGTTTCGGCGCAATGAAACTTAAATCTGAGTTTGTTAAAAAGATTTAATGGGAGTCCCGTAGGGACTACATTCAAGCCCTTTGGATATCTTCATAATAACGACAACAGCTGTACCGGCGTAAGCCTAGGTCTTACGCCTACCGAGCCTCAAAGATTCTCTAGAAAATAAATTTTCAAGAGAATCTAATTCGCATCGGTTACTAGTCGCTATTGTTGTTATTATAGAATCCAAAGGGCTTTTTCTGTAGTCCCTTCGAGAAACCCAAAACTCTGTATCAGCTCGAATTAAGTTTGATTGCTTCTCATAAAGAGCAGGCTACGAAGTGTATCAGTACGAAATTTCCAAAAGGCAGACTGTAAATAAAATTTAATATATAGTGAAAATATGCATAGGAATCATTTTTCTATGTATTTTTTTATTGCTAGTTTTAGACCTGCGCCCTTGAAATTTAATTTCCACTGTGTTACATTCAAAGCAAGGAGTAGAAAACGCTTTTGTGTAGGCGTTTCTGTGACTTTTATCACAAAATTCGTTTAGGAGAAATGGCAGTTTTGGAACAGTATCATACAGGTACCATTCGATTGATGGGAACCGTCATCGAATTGAAAATTGCGCATCCAGAAGGCGAGCGTTTAGTGGCTGAAGTTTTCGAGCAATTAAAGCGATATGAACATCGTTTTAGCGCGAATGACCCAACTTCAGAGCTAATGGCCGTGAACTTGGCAGCGGGGAAACATGCAGTGAGTGTTCATCCAGAGATTTTTCATTTAGTAAAAACAGGACTGGAAAACAGTTTAGCTGCGGGAAGTCGGATGAATATCTTGATTGGACCGGTTGTTCAGACATGGCGCGTGGGCTTTAGTGATGCACGAGTACCAACGGATGAAGAAATTAAAGCCAAACTGCAACTGACCGATGCAACGAAAGTCGAACTGAATGAAGAGAGTCAGACGATTTTTCTGTTGGAAGAAGGAATGCGAATCGACCTTGGTTGTATTGCCAAAGGGTATATTGCCGACTTGGTGATAGAGCAGCTAAAAGAGCAAGGAGTGACTTCTGCGCTCATTAATCTTGGTGGGAATGTTCTTACACTAGGACCAGCTGTTCATCATGAAGATGGGAATTGGTGGATTGGAATTCAAAACCCTAAACTCCTGCGTGGAGAAAATGTGGCGCTTCTTCCGATTCAAGATGAGTCGATTGTGACATCAGGTGTCTACGAACGGGTGCTAGAAGTGGATGGGAAGAAATACCATCATATTTTGGACCCTCATACTGGATATCCAGCAGAAACAGACGTTGCGAGTCTGACGATTGTATCGAAGCAATCCGTGGATTGTGAGATATGGACGACTAGACTTTTTGGGAAAAAAGCACACGAAATCTTATTCGAAGTGGAACAACACCCTAACATCGAAGCTGTGTTGATTTTGGAAGATGATCGTATCTTCTACACATCAGGACTTGCTTCAAAGATTCAATTACTCGAAAGGAAGTACTCAAATGGTTAAATTAATCGGTTTAGTCGGAACAAACTCTAAAAAATCAACAAACCGTCAACTATTACAATACATTCAAAAACATTTTTCAGAACAGGCGGAAATTGAACTAGTCGAAATTAAAGACATTCCAATGTTCAACAAACCAACTCCTAAAGTAGTGCCTCAAGAAGCACAAGCAATTGCAGATAAAATCGCTGCAGCGGATGGAGTCATCATTAGTACACCAGAATATGACCACTCATGCCCAGCTGTATTAATGAACGCCTTAGCATGGTTATCTTATGGTATCTACCCATTATTAAACAAACCTATCATGATTACAGGAGCATCTTACGGAACATTAGGTTCTTCACGTGCACAAAGTCAATTACGTCAAATCTTAAACGCGCCAGAAATTAAAGCACGTGTTTTACCAAGTGATGAATTCTTATTAGGTCACGCCTTACAAGCATTCGACGAAGAAGGTAACTTAAAAGATACAGCAACTGTTGAAAAATTAGAAAAGATTTTCGAAGATTACTTATTATTCATTGAAATTACAAAACAATTAGTTCGTGCAAACGAAGCTCGTGAAAAAGAAGCGAAAAACTTCTCATGGGACAGTTCTAAAAAATAAGGAGTGACAGTAGAAAATGAAAATTATTGGTATCGTAGGATCAAATGCGGAATTTTCGCATAACCGTTTATTATTACAATTTATCGAAAAGAAATTCAGTGACTTATTCGAGTTTGAAATCTTAGAAATTAAAGATATTCCAATGTTCAACCAAGACGAAGATCAATCTAAGAGTTTCCCAGTACAATACATGTACAACAAATTAATTCGTGCAGATGGTGTGATTATCGCTACACCTGAACACAACCACACAATTACAGCTGCGTTGAAGAGCACATTAGAATGGATGTCATTCAACTTACACCCATTCGAAAACAAACCTGTTATGATCATGGGAGCTTCTCACTATGATCAAGGGACTTCACGTGCGCAAGTGCATTTACGTAAAATCTTGGACGCTCCAGGGGTAAACGCATATGTATTACCAGGGAACGAATTCTTATTAGGAAAAGCAAAAGAAGCATTTGACGAAGAAGGAAACATTAAGAGCGAAGGAACTGTAGCGTTCTTACGTTCATGCTTAGAAAACTTCGTGAAATACGTGGAGGTTGTAAAAGTTTTACGTAAACCATTACCAACACCGCCAGAAGACTTAGACTGCACAAACCCAATTTCTACAACTGTTCAAGGGGTAGACCCAGATGATCCAGAATGGGTTGAAAAAGCAAGTGAAATCGTTGGGGCTGCTCAAGGTAACGACTATGTTCGCCTAGACCACGGTTTATTAACGGTTGACCAAATCGATATGTTCTTAAAAGCTTTACCGTTTGAAGTAACATATGCCGATGACAACAACCAATTCTTGTACTATAACTTCAACAAACCAGCAAACAAAATGTTGGCTCCACGTGTGCCAGCTCAATCTGGTAACCGTTTAGGAACAGTTCACCCACCACGTACATTCAAAAATGTGGAATACCTCATTGCGAACTTACGTGCAGGAAACGTGGATTACTTCCGTACAATCGTTCCAAACACTCCACCAGAAATCATCAACGTACACAACTACCAAGCAATGTACTATCCTGATGGTTCTTACGCTGGAATCAACGAAATCGTATTTGACTTCAAACCATGGTTAGATTGGTACTTACAAACAACTGGCCAACGTTTAGTAAGCGCAAATGGTGCTGCTCCTGTAGCAGACGCAACAAGTGGCGCTTCAAATAGCGGACACTCAGCTCCTGCTCCTGCAGCAGATGCAACAAGTGGTGCTTCAGATAGCGGACATTCAGCTCCAGCGCAAGCGCAAGCAGTAGATGCTACAAGCGGTGCTTCAGAACACTAAAATTTAAAGCGAGAAAGCTAGGCAAATGTTGGCCTAGCTTTTTTGTTTTTATAGACGAAATGGACCTTTGTTCACGTTTTAGAAATAACTGGAAACTGTTTTCTTAAAATTAACTAAAATGTAATGTTCCTAGTATCCAAGTGTAGTGGTTTTGAGATATAATAAATAGGAGTTTAAGGAATGGAGAAAAACAGTGGGGACTATGAATTATCAAACAACACCTTCTCAAGCACCGACGCACCCACACCCTCCCAAGCAAAAAGAGAAAAAACGGAGTGCGGCATTCGATGGCTTGAAAGGTTTTTTTATACTAGCAATTATTACGTATTATTATTTTCAACATTTATTACCGGGCGGTTTTTTAGCCGTTAACGGATTTTTAGTAGTCGGAGGCTATTTGACATTCCGACATAATATCAAAACATTTGCGGAAGATTATAAGGAGCGTTTCCCAGTGAAAAGCTTGAAGAGAATGTTCTTCCCGATGCTCTTTATGATTGTTGTGACGGTCGCATTTTTATTCGTGGCAGCACCGCAATTACTATCCAATATCCGAGGAATGGCGCTTTCGGCATTATTCTTCGTCAATAATGATTATCAGATTTTCTCGCAGCAATCTTATTTCGTACAATCGGCGAATCCAAGTCCGTTTGTGCATCTCTGGTATGTATCCCTTTATGTGCAATTGTTAATCGTTGGATATCTCCTTCGAAAACTGATGAAGAAACTCAACTTCCTCAGAATGCAGGAGTTTGCCTTGCTCGCGTTCTTAACGCTTGTTTCAGCAGCAGGGATGGCAGCACTCTATTGGTTTGAACAAGATCCTTCTCACGTATACTATTTAGTATCAACGCGTTTATTCTCGTTCACGTTTGGAGCGCTCTTAAGTTACATTCACGAAGGGAAATTACTTCTACCAGCTCGTGAGTCAGGTTCGGTTGTTCCGAATGTGTTGAGTATCCTCTGTTTAGGGGCATTAGGTTGGATGTTTACCACCTTCAATGGAACGCAAGCAGAAGTCTATTACATGATGATGTTTATTTCATCGTTTGTGATGATGCTTCTTTTATCTTGCTCGATTCGTGAAGGGGTAGGAATTCATTACCTCTTTAGTTTTAAAGGATTTACATTCTTCGGAAAGAGAAGTTTCTCATACTACTTATGGTTTTATCCAATTCATCTCATCGCTCCAACGTTTTTACGTGGAATTGATGAGCAGTGGCTATCTGTTGGAATTCAATTTGTGTTGATTTTCGTGATGGCAGAAATCACGTATCAACTCTTTGAAAGAGAACGAATTATCCTTCCGATTGGACAAGCGCATAGTCCGTATAATTTAACGGCTTATGGGAAATCGAATCTTCCAAAAGGAATAAAGCAATTCGGACTCGTGTTCTCATTGCTGTATCTTATCTGTGTAGGACTTGCGGGAATTGGATTTGCACAAGAGAAGAATCAAAACTCAGCCGTTCAAGAGGTTGAGGAGAAAATTCGTCAAAACCAAGCGCTCTTACAAGAGACAACGGCCGAGCCAACCACTGAAGGGACAACGACAATTAGTAATGAAATTAAAGCGAATGTGGAACAACAAGTGAAGCAAACGCCAATTACCTTTATCGGAGACTCAGTGCTATTAGCGACAGCCAATAAGATTCGTGAAGTATTCCCGAATACTTATGTAGATGGTGAAGTAGGGCGACAATTGTATTACAGTACGCCAATCGTTCAAAAGTTGGCGCAACAAGGCAAGCTCTCTCAAACTGTTGTATTCGTTCTCGGTTCAAACGGTGCTTTCTCTGCTTCTCAAATCGATTCTCTGATTCAAGCAACGGGGAACCGTGAAATCTTCTTAGTCACAGCCGGTTATGAAATTAAATGGGCTAAAGAAGTAAATGAGCAGTTAAAAGCAGCTGCAGAACGTTATCCAAATGTTCATTTAATCGACTGGGGAACTTACGCCAAAGGGCATACAAAAGAATGGCTCTTTGATGATGAGATTCATCCAAACGATACAGGGGCAGCAGAATTAGCGAACCTCATCTTACAAGAAATGGTGAAATTAAAAATCCAATAAACGTTGAGACGACTCGAATTTGAGTCGTCTTTTTATTTTTTAAAAATATTTTTGAAAACGCTATTGACATCCAGGTGTATTAAGTGC